>JAGLYT010000008.1 GCA_023132075.1 bacterium | reverse complement strand
TGCAGGGTTGATTTGTTTCGTGCTTTTACAGGTAGGAAAAGGATCTGCTTTGACTGGTTTGTTTGGTGGAGGAGGAGGTAGTGACTCTCTTTTTGGAGGTGTGGGGGGAAGCCCTTTTTTAAGAAAGGTTACTACAGGATTTGCTATTCTTTTTTTTGCTACATCTTTAATCTTAGCAGTAAGGGCAGCCAGATTTACACGAAAGAGTGTTGTGGAGAAAGCAGTGCCACAGGAATTACCTGATGAATTAATTCCAACACCTGATACTTCGCAGTTGCCGGTTGATGAGGTCGAAGAGAAAAACTGAATTAAAATAAGTTGAGTTCATTATGATGATGGTTATGAGTGTCAGTAGATTGATATAAATTATACCAAAAAGGAGGGCAGGTGGCGGAATTGGCATACGCGTGCGCTTGAGGGGCGTATAGGGAGACCTGTGCGGGTTCAAGTCCCGCTCTGCCCATTATAAAAAAATGAAAAGCAAGATAAGAGTTAAAGTGATTTTATTTGTTTGTTTGTTCCTTTTGAGCGGGAATGTTTTTTTACTGAGAAGTGAGGATAAAAAACAAAAAAGAGATGCTCTTTTTGCGGAAGGCATAGAATATGCTAATAAAAAGATGAATAGTCAAGCGATTGAAAAATTTAAGAAATGTATTTTGCTTGATAATCAATTTGTTGACGCATATTGTAGTTTAGGGGTGGTTTATATCAATGAAAAAAGGTATGGAGAAGCTCTTTTAGTATTGGAAAAGGCTGTGAGGATAGATTCCCGGAAAGCTAACGTTTATTATCTTCTGGGAAAAGTTTATGAAAAGGAAAGAAAATACGAAGAGGCGATAAAGACCTGGGAAAAATTTATTTCATTGGAATCAGATACTGTGCGCATAATGGAAGCAAAAAAACGTCTGGATTTTTTATCGGGAAAAACATCGGGAAAGGCAAATGAGAATACGAATAAGAAATAGTATAATTATTTTGAGTTTGGTGCTTATTGTTTTATGTATGGGATGCGTTCCTTATGCTGTAGTTAAAGAGGATTATGATTTTAGTAAAATTGATCGGGTTGGGGTATTGGATTTTTCTTCTGCTTATGAAAGTAGAGGCTACAATCCGGGAAGTGCAGTAGCTGACGAATTTGTTCGCCAATTAATGAGGAAAGGCATGGATGTGATTGAGAGGCAAAGATTAAATGATGTATTAAGAGAGCATAATCTAATGCGGCGGGGGATGGTTGATTTAAACGCGGAAGCACGGAAGAAAATAAAAAAGATTTTAGGGGTGGACGCGATAATTACCGGAACCATAATAAAGTGTTTGCCTGATCGCAGGGATGTTATTTATTTTGAAGATGAAAACGGGGAAGTGAAAAACAAGATATTTTTGATTGATGCGGAATTGGGTGTTAGTGTGCGGATGATTGATGTGGATACAGGGTTGATTGTCTGGAGTAGTTCTTATACGAGCAATTCATTAGACATAGAAGGAGCGATAAATTACACTGTTTCAGTACTTTTAAATTCTCTAAAAGGGAGAAAATTTTTTAAGAAAATATAATTAAATTTACAAAAGGAGATCTTTAAAAATGGCAATAAAAGAACCAAAATATGTTTATTTTTTTGGAAGTGGAAAAGCTGATGGAAAAGGGAAAATGAAGGATTTGTTGGGAGGAAAAGGGGCAGGATTAGCGGAAATGACCAGTTTGGGAGTGCCTGTTCCGGCAGGATTTACTATTACTACCGAGGTCTGTAATTATTTTTATCAACATAAACGAAAATTACCTCCTCAGTTGAATGGTCAGATAAAAAAAGCTTTAGTAAAAATAGAAAAATCTATGGGTAAAAAATTTGGTGATAAAAACAATCTTTTGCTTGTTTCCGTTCGTAGCGGGGCTAAGTTTTCTATGCCGGGGATGATGGATACTGTTTTAAATTTAGGATTAAACGATGAAAGCGTAGAGGGCCTGGCACAAAAGACGGGAAACAGAAGGTTTGCTCTTGATTCTTATCGCAGATTTATTCAAATGTTTGGCAATGTAGTCTTAGAAATAGATAAAGAGATGTTTGAAGAAATACTTTCGGATAAAAAGAAGGAATGTGAAGTAAAGTTAGATACCCAATTAACTGCTGAGGCATTAGAGGATATTATACTTAAGTTTAAAAAGGTGGTAAAGCAAAAAGCAAAGATAAATTTTCCGCAGGATCCTTTTAAACAATTGGAGATGTCTCGTGATGCGGTTTTTAGTTCATGGAATAATCCTCGGGCGAAAACCTATCGTAAATTGAATAAAATTCCGGATGATCTTGGTACTGCGGTAAATATTCAAGCAATGGTGTTCGGGAATATGGGAGAAACAAGTGCCACCGGTGTAGGATTTACCCGCAACCCTTCAACCGGAGAAAAAGTTTTTTACGGGGAATATTTAATCAATGCCCAGGGGGAGGATGTTGTTGCCGGGGTTAGAACCCCTCATTCCATTAATGATTTAGAGAAACAAATGCCAAAAATTTATAAACAGTTACGGCAAATTACCGGTAAATTAGAAAAACATTATCGTGATGTTCAGGATTTTGAATTCACCGTGGAAGATAATAAGTTGTTTATGCTGCAGACACGAATAGGCAAAAGAACCGGATTTGCGGCAATAAGGATTGCTGTGGATATGGTTAGAGAAGGTTTAATTAATAAGAGAGAGGCATTAATGCGGGTTGATCCGGAACAGATAAATCAACTCCTTCATCCTATGTTTGATTCCAAGGAGCGTTTTACATATAAAGTCATTGCTAAGGGGTTGGCTGCTTCACCCGGAGCGGCTAGCGGAAAAGTGGTTTTTACTGCTGATGAAGCAGTTGTTTCTTCGGAAAAAGGGGAGAAAGTAATTTTAGTGCGTACAGAAACCTGTCCTGATGATATTCATGGTATGCATGCCGCACAAGGGATTTTAACTGCTCGAGGAGGAATGACCAGTCACGCTGCCGTAGTCGGTCGGGGGATGGGTAAGACCTGTGTGGTTGGATGCGGAGCTATAACCATAAATGAACAGCAGGAATGTTTTAATGTTGGCGATACAAAGGTAAATAAAGATGATTTTATCTCTATTGACGGGAATACAGGGCAAGTAATGCTGGGTAAAATTCCCACCCAACCTTCGGAGATTCTTCAGGTATTTCAGGGTAAAATTCAAGAGAAAAAATCAAAGGTATTTCAATATTTTAAGAGTTTGATGAAATGGGCTAATGAAGTTCGGGAAATTGGGATACGGGCTAATGCTGATATTCCTCTTGATGCTAAAGTAGCTTTCCAATTTGGAGCAGAAGGTATCGGCCTTTGTCGTACCGAGCATATGTTTTTTGCCTCTGACAGATTACCGGTAATGCAGGAGATGATTTTAGCTGAGACGGAAGAAGGAAGAAGAAAAGCATTAGATAAATTATTACTTATGCAAAAAAAAGATTTCTATGGTCTTTTTAAAGAGATGAAAGGTCACCCTGTAATTATTAGAACACTTGATCCTCCCTTGCACGAATTTCTTCCTAAACGGGAAGATTTGATGGTAGAGGTTGCTTTGGCTAAAAGGGGAAAGCATAAATTGAATGGAAAAGAAAAAATTCTTGCGCGGGTAGAAAAACTGCATGAACTTAATCCAATGTTAGGGCATCGGGGATGTCGTTTGGGAATTACTTATCCGGAAATTACTGAAATGCAGGTAAGGGCTATTATAGAGGCGGCGTGTAAGTTGGCTAAAGAAGGGAAAAAAGTTCTTCCGGAAATAATGATACCTTTAGTAGGGCATGTCAATGAATTAAAGAATCAAAGAGAAATAGCTGTTAAGATAGCAGAGGAAACGATTAAAAAGTATAAGGTTAAGGTAAAGTATATGATTGGAACAATGATTGAAATACCGCGTGCGGCATTGACTGCAGATGAAATTGCTCAGGAAGCGGAATTTTTCTCTTTTGGTACCAATGATATGACTCAAATGGGTTTTGGTTTTTCCCGGGATGATGCAGGTGCCTTTATTGCCCAATACTTAGACAAAAAGATTTTTGCCGAAGATCCATTCCAGACATTGGATCAGGGAGGTATTGGAAAGTTAATGCAGATTGGAATAGATAATGGGCGTCGGGTAAAGAAAAATTTGGAAGTAGGTATTTGCGGGGAACATGGCGGGGATCCTGAATCAGTAAAGTTTTGTCATCGGGCAGGAATGAATTATGTTTCCTGTTCTCCTTATCGGGTTCCTGTTGCCTGTTTGGCGGCCGCACAGGGTGCAATAGAGTCACCGAGAAAATCAGCAATAAAAAATAAAGAGAAAAAGAAAAAATAAATTTGTGGTGTATCAATCGTAAAATTACTGTTTTTAGTTTATGATTTAAATGAGTAGGTGTCCTTATAAGAAGGAGGGGTGGTTTTTTAAAATTAAAATTTTTTAGGGTGATATATAATATCGTCACAACAAAAAAATAAAAAAGGAGGTAGAGGGCTTTATGAAAAGAAGAGATGGGTTTTTATTAGTATTAATGCTTGTTTTTGTATTAGGAGTATGGGGTTGTGCAAAGAAACAAACGGTTAGGCCGGAAGAAAAAATAGAAGAAGCTGAAGAACAAGCAGAATTTATACCCGAAGAATCAGTCCGGGGAGAGACTTTTAGTGAAACTTCGGAGTTGGAAGATGTTTTTTTTGGGTTTGATAAGTACAATGTTAGTGTTCAGTCCAGAACAATTCTAAATGAAAATGCTGCATGGCTTGCTGACCAGGAAAATGCTTATGTTCAAATAGAAGGACATTGCGATGAAAGAGGAACAGTGGAGTATAATCTGGCTTTAGGACAGAGAAGAGCTACCGGTGTGCGTAATTACTTGATTAAATTGGGAGTAGACCCCAAAAGAATTTCTTCTATAAGTTATGGGGAAGAAAAACCTTTCGATTCCAGTAGTGATGAAGATGCCTGGGCGAAAAACAGAAGAGCTCATTTTTTAGTACGGTTTGAATAGAAATTATAGTAAATTTTTTATCAGTTTTTAAAAAAGGAAGTGAAGAAATGATAAAAAAGATGATAGTTGTTTTGTTTAGTATTTTTTTTAGCGGTTGTGCTACGATGAATGAATATAAAAGTATTCCTCCCAGGGTGAAAAAATTAGAAGAAAAATTGAATGTTTTACAAAAAAATTATGCCGGTATGAATGCAAGAATTGACGAGTTAAATATTTCTGCTCAAATCATAGACGGCAAGGTGGATGAAAATCATTATAGCATGACTGATATTTCAGGGAGATTGGATGCCATTGAGAGTAATTTAGGGCAACGTTTGTTTTTGCTGGAACAAAAGGCAGGATTTTCGGCAATACAAAGTTATCCTAAATCTTCGAGTTCGACAGGGCAAACTCAAGAACAAAACAGATCCAAAAAAGAAAAAAAACAGACGGTTAAATCACAGAAACCTTCTCCCCGTCAATTGTATCAGGCTGCCTATGATGACTATGTAAAGCGTAATTATGCTTTGGCTCTAACCGGTTTTCAACAATATATTAAAGAATATCCCCGGGGGGAATTATCAAGTGGAGCCCAATATTGGATTGGTGAATGTTATTATAGTCAGGGAGATTTTAAGAGTGCCTCATCTGAATTTGGTAAAGTAATCGTTCGTTATCCCAAAAGTAATAAGATTCTTGCTGCCAAATTAAAAAAAGCGTATTCTTTAATTCAGTTGGATGAAGAAAAAGAAGCTATATCTCTTTTTGGGGAAATTATTGATCAGAGTCCTCTCTCTACAGAAGCAAAGCTGTCTAAACGGAAAAAAGCGGAGTTAGAGAAAGAAGAATGAGAGCGGTGAATATTAAGAGGTATACTTTACAGTTATTAGATATAAGGAAAGCAATTATTGTTTCTATTTGTTTGCACATAATAATTTTGGGGATAAGTTCTTTTTTGAAACATATATCTTTTAAAAAAACTTATTGGGTGATAGAACCTGTAGAGTTAGTGCCTTTCTCTTCTCCTTCGCCTGTAGTAAAAAAAACCGCAAAAAAACAGGAAAAACAGAAAAAACAGAAAAAAAAAGTTGTCATTTCAGCTAAAAAAAAACCTGTAATTAAAGAACAAATAAAAAAATCAGAAGAAAAAAAAGAAGAGAAAAAAAACACTGCAGCAAAGAAGGAAGAAAAGGAAACCAAAAATGAAGAGAAAATAGTTCAGGAGACACAATCCACGAGCGGGATAGTTTCAGTGGAAGGGAAAAAATTCCCTTTTGCTTATTACCTTGAACTTATTCAAAATAAAATTAATCAGGAATGGCGTTCCCCTTGTAATGTTGTAGAAAATAGAAAAGTGGTTGTTTTTTTTAAAATTCTCAGAGATGGACAGGTTAAAAATATTTCTATGGAAGAGGGTTCGGGTAATTTTCTCCTTGATCAGTCAGCGTTAAGAGCAATCTGGCAGTCGGCCCCTTTACCTCCTTTACCTCATGAATACAAAAAAGATTTTTTAAATGTACATTTCAGGTTTGAACTAAAATTGCAAAAGGAAGGGTTAAATTAATGCGTCGTTTATTTAGGGTTGTGATTATTTGTTTATTAATGCATTCTTGTTTGTCTATATCCTCCGGGGAAGCAACGGATGTATATCTTAGAGGATTAAAAAAAGCAGGAAGAAAAATAAATATTGCTGTTCCTGATTTTGAGGAAGAATTTCCTTTAATTGATAAAAAAAAGCTTTCAAAAAAAATAGCCGGGATTTTAAAAAATGATTTGGCTATGTCCGGATGGTTTAAAGTTATTGAAAAAAACGGAGTTGATATTGATATAGGAAAGTCATCGGATATAGAAGCTCTGATTAGAGGGAAGTACAAAATAGATAAAGGTAAATTAGTGTTGGAATGTTCTCTTTTTTATGTTCCGACCCAGAAATGGATTGTAGGCCGTAACTATATAACCAGTGAAAAAAAATTGCGTTCAAAAATTCATAAATTCAGTAATGAAGTTATTTTCAGATTGACAGGGGAAAAAGGAATTGCACATACTAAAGTTGCTTTTGTTTCTAATAGTTCCGGATATAAAGAAATATATGTTATTGATTGTGATGGGTACAATCTACAAAAGTTAACCAGAGATAAATCTTTAAATGTTTTACCCCGTTGGTCTAATGATGGAAAGCGGATTATGTATACCAGTTATAAAAAAAAGAATCCGGATCTTTATTTAATAATGGCCAATGGACAGTACAATGTCCCTATATCTACTTTTCAGGGGTTAAATTTAAGTGGCGATTGGTCTCCTAAGGGGGATGAACTTTTAATTACTTTAAGTAAAAAAGGGCCTCCGTCAATTTATGTTTTTGATTTAAAAAGAAAAAAAATTCGTCGTTTAACTTATTTCTGGGGCATTGATTGTTCTCCATGCTGGTCACCTAATATGAGGGAGATAGTTTTTAGTTCTACGCGTACGGGAAATCCTCAAATTTATGTGGTAGACAGTGAGGGAACTAACTTGCGCCGGCTAACTTACAAGGGATGGTATAATGTTACACCGAGCTGGTCACCGAAAGGGGATAAAATTGCTTATGTATCTTCTGACAAAGAAGGATATAATATTTATACTATAGATGTTAATGGTACTAATGTTCAGCAGTTGACTAAAAATGCCGGAGATAATGAAGATCCTTCCTGGTCCCCTGACGGCAGGTATATTATATTTAGTTCTACCCGCAGGGGAAAATCCGAGCTTTATATGATGAGAAAGGATGGAACCGGCCAATTTAAATTTCTTTCTTTAAAAGGGAAATGTTTTACTCCTTCCTGGTCGGATTAATCCTGAGTGCCTCGTTTTGCTCAGCATAAACTCCGTTGTAAGGAGTCGAAGGGTCTTGGGTTTGATTTCCCACAGCTTGCTGCAAAAAAGTTATGAGGGATAAGCTTCGTCAAGCTGTAGAGGATGTTTTTTTTGACATTTATTGAGTTTTTTGGTATATTAAGCCGTTAATCCGGCAAAAATATTTTAAATTAGGGGTTGTAATGAATATTCTTGATAAGTTGTTTGTGGGTGATAAAAAAATAAAAGCAAAAAAAATATTAAAGATTGTAGGGGAAATTGTTTTTCTTTCGTTGCTTTTATTTTTACTTGGGTTATACGGAATTAACCAATTAATGAGTGTGCTTGTGCATGGCAGAAAATCCGTTATGGTTCCGAATTTGATGGGAAAAACTGTAGAAGAAGCGGTGGATATTTTAAGTGAGGAAAATTTGTATTTAAAAAAAGAAGCGGAACAATATAGTAGTTCTATGCCTCCGGGTTATATAATTTTTCAATCTCCTTCTGCCGGGAATACAATGAAGGAAAAAAGGGTGGTCAAGGTAATTATTAGTCAAGGGGGAGAAGTAGTTTTTGTTCCGGATACAGTAAGTAAAGGTTTACGCAGTGCGGAAATTATATTAAGAGAGGCAGGGTTATCTCTGGGAGAACAAACAAGAGAATATTCTATTAAAATACCCAGGGATTCAGTAATTTCGCAGGATCCTCTTCCCCACACTACTGTAGAAAAAGGGATGCTGGTTAATCTGGTAGTTAGTGACGGGCCTCCTCAGGAAGGTTCTTTATTAATGCCCGATATAATTGGTAAAAACATTAAAGAAGCTATGGAAATACTTCAGCAGTGGAATTTGATTGTTGAAAAAATTAATAGGGAAGAAGAGAATAAATATGCTGTTGATACTGTGATTGCTCAAAGTCCTCAACCGGATACTTTAATAGGAGAAGATGATAAAAAAGTATTTTTAACCATAAGTATTAAAGAAGGAACAAAAGTTTCTTCCCTTAGGAAAGAAACTAAATTTATTTATTACGAGATTTCTCAAGGGATGTTTGATAAACATTTACGAATGATACTCGTAGATGATTCAGGGGAAAGAACGGTATATGATAAAATTCATCCGCCGGGTACAAAGATAAATATTCCTGTTGAAGTCGTCGGAAAAGGGAAAGTTAAAATATATGTTAATGATATTTTAATGGTAGAAAAGGATTTGTGACGCTATGGTTAAAATTGCTCCTTCCATTTTGACTTGTGACTTTAGTGATTTAACTCAAGAAATAAGAAAAGTGGAAAAAGAAAATGTAGATATGCTGCACCTGGATATTATGGATGGACATTTTGTTCCTAATATTTCTTTTGGGCCGATGGTAGTAAAATCTTTGCGTCCCAAAACGGATTTATTTTTTGATGTGCATTTAATGATTGAGAATGCGGATGAATTTTTAGTGCCCTTTAGCGAAGCCGGAGCAGATCTTATTACAGTGCATATTGAGACATGCAGAGATTTGAAAAATACTTTAAATAAAATTAAAAGTCTTGGTAAAAAAGTAGGTGTATGTTTAAATCCGGACACTCCTGTTGAAAAGGTAGTAAAGTTTTTACCGGAGTTGGACATAGTGATGTTGATGAGCGTTTTTCCCGGGTTTGGAGGGCAGGGATTTATAGATTCCGTACTTAAAAAAATAGAAAAATTAAAAGCGATAAGAGAAAAGGATAAACTAAATCTGGATATTGAAGTTGACGGCGGCATAAATATTAAAACGGCGGCACAGGCAGTTTTTTCCGGAGCAGACATATTAGTAGTTGGTTCAGCTATTTATCAGGCAGAAAATTTAGGGCAAACAATAAAATACTTAAAAAATCTTTCCCATTAAATTAGTTGACAGAATTGATTTTTTAGGATATTATAAATGTTTAGAAATTTGAAGAAGGAGGGTGTTTGATGAGTGTAATAATAAGAATGAAACGAGTAGGTGTAAAGAAAAAACCACATTATAGGATAGTTGCTGTGGATGCAAGGAAAAGGGATACGGGAAAAGTTCTGGAAGTTTTAGGGCAATACGATCCAAGAAAAGCGTTAAATTCCGAGAAAATAAAGGTGAATAAAGAAAGAGTTATTCATTGGCTGTCCTGCGGAGCGGTTCCTTCGGGGACAGTGAGTAGTTTTTTAAGTAAGGTTGAGGGCATTAGTATTAAAAAAAAATGGATTAAAAAAAAGTTGCCTAAAAAATCTAAGAAAGCCGGCAAAGATAAATAAAGTTAGTTCTCAGGAGAGAAACAATGGTAGAACTTTTATTGTATCTGGCAAAGTCGTTGGTAAATAAACCTGAAGAAGTACAGGTTAAAGAAATAAAAAGAGAAAAAAGTATTACTTTGGAGTTAGTAGTCAATTCGAATGATTTTGGAAGAATAATCGGGAAAGAGGGTAGAACGATAAAGGCAATAAGGAATATTATTAATGCTGTTTCTGTAAAACAGGAAAAAAAAGTTATAGTAGAACTTGTTGAGTAAAACAAGATATAGTTTGATTTTCTTTGATAGTCAACAGACAAATAATAATGAATGATAAAATGGATGATAAAGTTTTTTATGTGGACGAGCTGCTTGGATTGAATGTTTTTTCCGAAGATAAAAAGAAATTAGGGGTTATTACCCGGGTTTTGAAAACGGCAGCAAATGATGTGTATGTAGTAAAAAACGATGAAAAAGAGATACTTGTTCCCGCATTAAAAAAAGTGGTGAAAAAGATAGACTTTGATAAAAGAGAGATGGTAATTTGTCTTTTAGAAGGATTAGATGAATTATAAAAACAAGTTGATATTTGATGTTTTGACTATATTTCCGGATATGTTTACCGGGCCTCTTACCGAAAGTATTATTAAACGGGCTCAAGAAAAGAAAATTGTACAAATAAATTTACATAATTTAAGAAACTATACGACAGATAAACATTGCCTTACCGATGATTATGCTTATGGGGGCGGGGCGGGAATGATTATGAAGCCCGAGCCCATTTTTTGCGGGGTCGAAAAAATATTAGCCGAACGGACTAAAGGGGAAAAAAAGATAAAACCCAGTGATATCCGTGTTGTTTTGATGTCTCCCCGGGGGAAACAATTTACTCAGGGATTGGCAAAAAAATTAAAAACTGCAAAATGCTTAATTTTAATTTGTGGCCATTATAAAGGGGTGGATGAACGGGTTAAGGCATTAATTACCGATGAAATTTCGATTGGGAATTATGTTTTGACCGGTGGAGAATTGCCGGCAATGGTCTTAATTGATGCAGTAACGCGTTTAATTCCCAAAGTGGTAAGGAAACAGGAATCAGTAAAGAAAGACTCATTTTCAGGACGATTGCTTGATTATCCCCATTATACACGGCCGGAATCTTTTAGAGGGTTGAAAGTGCCGGAAGTTCTTTTGTCCGGAAATCATAGCCGGATAGAAAAATGGAGGAAAATTGAAGCATTAAAAAACACTTTTGCTCAAAAACCGGAACTTTTAGGGAAAATTAGGAAGAGCAAAGAAGAAAAGAAAATATTAGCAGGGTTTAAATTGACTTCCGAAAAAAAGAATAAAAGATAATAAGAAATCGAAACTAATTTTTATTTAAGAAAAAGGAGTGGGGAAATGAGTGTAATAAGAACAATAGAAAAGAATGTATTAAAGGAGATGTTTAAAGAAAATATTCCTTCTTTTAAGTCCGGGGATAGATTAAAGGTTCACATAAAAGTGGTTGAAGGTGAAAATAAAAGAATTCAGATTTTTGAGGGGGATGTGATTCGTCGAAAAAATCAAGGGTTAGGCAGTACTTTTACCGTACGCAAAATATCAGGGGGAATAGGTGTGGAAAGAACTTTTCTTCTTCATTCTCCTAATTTGGATAAAATTGAAGTCGTTAGAATTGGGAAGGTAAGGAGAGCAGCTCTTTATTATTTGAGGAAGAAAATAGGTAAAGCTGCCCGAATCAAAGAAAAGAAATGAAACCGGGGAATTAAATGAAGGAATTCTCTGAATTATTTGTTTTTGACCGGAAAATAAGGCGAAAAGGGTTTCAATTGTTGGCCGGGTGTGATGAGTCGGGGAGGGGGCCTTTAGCAGGGCCTTTAGTGGCGGCAGTGGTAGTATTACCGGTTGATTTGTATATTCAGGATTTAAACGATTCTAAAAAATTAACCGCAAAAAAAAGGGAAAAATTATTTCAGGTTATTTCTACTTATTGTCTCGGTATGGGGATTGCAATTGTTGATGAAGAAACAATTGACCGATTAAATGTTTTTAATGCTACTTATTATGCTATGAGACGGGCTTTTAATAATATGAATTTTGTGTCTGATTGTTTATTAGTTGATGGAAATAATATTATTTCCGGAATAGATGTTTATCAGGAGAGTATTGTCGGTGGTGATAGGAAGAGTGCTGTTATCGCCGCAGCCTCTATTGTGGCTAAAGTAACACGGGATAGAATTATGCAAGAGATGGACAGTAAATATCCCGGTTATGATTTTGCCTGCAATAAAGGATACGGAACAAAAGGTCATATGGAAGCCATTAGTAAACATGGTCCTTGTGTTATACATCGTAAAACTTTTCAACCGGTAAAGAGTTTAATATGGGAGACAAACACTTACAACTTGGCAGGGATGGAGAAAAAATAGCAGTAGAATATTTACGTAAGCAAAAATATAAAATAATTTGTGAAAATTATTGTTCAAAGTTGGGGCAAATAGATATTATTGCCCGGGATAAAGATACAATTGCCTTTGTAGAGGTTAAATACAGGACTTCTAATTGGTTTGGTTTCCCCCAGGAAGCGATAGACAAAAAAAAACAAAAGCAAATAGCAAAATCTGCCTTGTGCTATATCAAAAAAAAGAAGATTGCTCATAATAATTTACGGTTTGATGTGGTTTCTATTTGTGGTAATACAGTGGATTTGATAAAAAATGCTTTTCCTTTAGATGAAAAGTATATTTATTGAATCTTTTAAAATATTTTTTATTTCCTGCCATATTTATTCTGCAGCATAAAAATGGATGCCGCTGATTTTTTTGAGAAAAAGGATATTTCATGTTTGATACTCATGCCCATTTATCCAGTAAAGATTTTGATGAAGACCGGGAAAAAATCATAAAAGAAGGAATAACGAGAGGTGTTACCGGAATTATTTGTCTTTATTCCGATTTCAAGGAAGAGAACCTGGAAGATTTTTTTAAATTGATTGAAAACCATAATTTTATTTATGGAGCAATTGGTATTCATCCTCATCAGGCGGTAATTCATAACGAAATCCGGCAAAGTTTTGAAAATTCATTAAAAAGACCGGAAATAATTGCTCTGGGGGAAATAGGACTGGATTACTATTATAAAAATTCTTCTCCGGTTGTTCAAAAGGAAGTTTTCCGAAAACAGTTACAACTAGCTAAATTATTTAAATTGCCGGTGGTTATTCACAGCCGGGATTCAATGGAAGATACTTTGCAAATAATCAAAGAGGAAAAAATTAGTTCAGGGGTAATGCATTGTTTTTCCGGTAATAAAGAGGAATTAAAGAAGTGTTTGGAATTGGGCTTTTATATTTCTCTTTCGGGGATAGTAACTTTTCCTAAGGCGGAAATGATGAAAGAAATTGCCGGATTAATTCCAATAAATAGATTATTGTTAGAGACGGATGCTCCTTATCTTGCTCCTCAACCGGTAAGGGGAAAAAGAAATGAACCTTCTTTTATAGAACATACTTATAGGGAAGTTGCTTTAATTCGGGGGATTTCTTTATCAGAGTTGGAAAAGAGTACTCTGCAGAATGTTAAAGATCTGTTTAATATTTAAGGATAAAGGGAAAGAAATGAGAATAGGGAATACTAAAATTAAAATTGTTCAGAAGAATATATTTAAACAGTTTGTAGAGGCAATCGTGGTTTTTACCGATAACGATTTAGCATTAAATGAGAAAGAAATGTCTTTTATTCGGAAGGGGAAGGTTTTTGCCGGAATTAAGAAGAAATTTGTTGTGGGTAAAGCTATAGCGTTGCCTATAGATAAATTACCGATTAAATATGCGATTTGTTCTGTTCTTAAAAAGAAAAGTTTTGAAATTAATAAAGAGAAAATAAAGCTTGCTATAAGGGATGTTTTAAAGGTAGCAGAAGAAAAGAAAATTAATTCCATTGCTTTTTCGGTTTTATGGCTGCAGGAAGAAATATCTTTAAAAGAGTTTTCCCGGATAATGATTGGGGAAATATCAAAGTATTTAGAAAAGATGCCTTTTTTAAAGGAAATTGTTTTTATTCTTCCGGACAAAAAAAAATCTTTTGCCTTCAGAGAATTAGTAACTGATTGTATCGGTTATATAGAAAGGGAAAAAGGGGCATATCCTATTCCCACGGTAGATATTATTATTGAGTTAAAAGAAAAGATAGTTTTAATTAAAAGGAAAAATCCTCCTTATGGTTGGGCAATTCCCGGGGGATTTGTGGAATATGATGAAAGTTTGGAAGTGGCTGCAGCCAGGGAAGCAAAAGAGGAGACAAACTTATCTTTGCAAAATCTTTTTCAATTTCACACTTATTCTGAACCCGGCAGAGATCCCAGATTTCATACTATTTCTACGGTTTTTATTGCTCAGGGAAAAGGAAATCCTGAAGCGAAAAGTGATGCGCTGGAATTGGGGTTATTTAGCCTGCAAGATTTACCCGGAAAATTTGCTTTTGACCACAAAAAAATAATTAGGGATTATTTTAATTTCAAAAAGAACGGTCTTGCTTTGTAGTCGGGATACAGATTAAAGTGTGACAAAGGGTAATAATAGGGTGACCGGGATGAGGATTAATGATATAAGCGGGAAGAAAGAGATTTTTTCCTGGGCAATGTATGATTTTGCTAACTCAGCATTTGCTACAACGATTTTGGCCGTGGTTTTTAATGTTTATTTTGCTACTGTAGTAGTAGGGGCTGGTGGGGCAAGAATTCTAGGTTTTAATCTGCCTGGTGATGTGCTTTGGGGGTATCTAGTTTCCTTTTCGATGATTTTAGTTTGTTTGAGTAGTCCTATTCTGGGAGCAATAGCTGATTTTTCACGGACAAAAAAGAAATTCCTGTTTTTTTATTGTTGTCTGGGCAGTCTATTTACCGCATTATTGTTTTTTGTACAGAAGGGTGATTATTTTACCGCAATAATTTTTTTCGTTATAGCCAATCTTGGATTTGCCGGAGGGAATGTGTTTTACAATGCTTTTCTTCCGGAAATTGCTAATAAGAAAAATGTAGGAAGAATTTCCGGTTTGGGTTGGGCATTGGGATATCTGGGAGGGGGATTGTGTCTTCTCCTGAATTTAGGAATGATTCAAAGCCCTCAATTATTTGGTATACCGGAGAAAAACTTTTTACCGGTAAGAATAAGTTTTTTAAGTGTGGGAATCTGGTGGATTTTATTTGCTTTACCTATTTTTTTCTGGACAAAAAAAGAAAAGAAGAGTCAGTCTGTTCAATCCTTAGTAAGTTATATCGGTATTGGGTTTAGCAGGCTTAAAGCTACTTTTAAAAAAATAAAAAACTATAAACAACTTACCAGATTTTTAATATCGTATTTAATTTATAACGATGGTATTCAAACTGTAATTGTGATGGCGGCTGTTTTTGCCGGGAAGGAATTAGGAATGTCTCAGGGAGAGATAATTAAATGTTTTCTCCTAATTCAGGGGGTTGCTTTTCTGGGAGCACTTTTATTTGGATATTTAGCAGATAAAATAAATATAAAAACTTCTTTGGTTATAACCCTTTTTGTTTGGTCTGCAGTAGTTGTTTGGGCTTTTTTTATACGTTCGAAAATAGAATTTTGGATTTTAGGTTGTGTGGTGGGCCTTATTTTGGGAGGAAGTCAATCAGCCAGCCGTTCTCTTTTTACGGTTTTTGTTCCTTCGGAAAACAGTGCTGAGTTTTTTAGTTTTTTTGCCATAAGCGGCAAATTTTCCAGTATAGTAGGTCCTTTTATTTATGCCCTATTAGGGCAGATTTTTAATTCCAGCAGGATTTCGATTTTATCTCTGTTAGGATTTTTTTTGGTAGGATTGTTTATTTTGTATTTTGTGGATGAAGAAAAAGGGTTTTTAGAAAGCAAAAATTCTATTTCGTGAGGATATTCTTGATACTACCGGAAAGTTCAAATACTTGACCTTTGATATTAAAAATGATACAATCCAACAATATGCGAAAAGATTCTCATCGAAAAAAAGAAAATACGGCAGGAATTTTAGATAAGGGAAAAATTCCGGTCCATATTGCTATTATTATGGATGGTAATGGAAGATGGGC
>JAGLYT010000079.1 GCA_023132075.1 bacterium | reverse complement strand
TACCCTGTATAGCTGTACTTTTTCTTCTCGAAATGATTTAAATTCTGCGATAGGTACAAAAAATTTTTCTTTACAATAAGAATTCAGCTTTTTCAGTATTTCTTCTACTTCCATCTTGACAACAATATATTTTACTTTTTTTTCTTCTATTTCTAAATCAATATCTGCTATTTTTCTTTGTTCCGTATCTAACTGATAACGACTGCGATGAAAATAACATGTTTTACGGGCACTAAATAAATAAAATGCGGGAGGATCTTGAGCCATAAACACATCGTCAGGAAAAGTATTCTTCTTCACCCATAAAGCAAGCTTCCAGTAAACAAAATACTCCGAAGAATAGTAATAACTCCTTTCTTCCGAAGATAACCCTTTTTTATTAATCAAGTAATTTACATTTAACTTTATCCCCCAAAAAAGCGGGATGATATTTCCATAAAAAAATATTATACAAATAGTCAGAATCACTGCTTTAAATAAGCGGGGAGATAAATTCAGCTTTCTCTTTAATAAAAATACAGCCGTCCACAAATAATAAAAAATAAAAGGCAACAAAGGCAAAAGATATCTTCTCCCTCCTACAAAATAATAATTAGGAGGACATAGAAGAAGAATTATAAAATAAATTAAAAAATAAATTTCTGCCAGGTTTTTTTTTCTAAATTTAACTAAAAAACCTAATAATACTAATCCGGATAAAAAAATAATCATTAAAAAGGAAAAAAAAGGCACAGAAAACAATATACTTGTTTTCTTTATTCCCGACATCAAACCATATAAGAAATGGAAATACCCTTTCCCCTCAAAACAAGGAATATCCAAAAAATAACCGGGCAGTAATAAATGACTAAGAGCTTTTCCATATTGAATAATATTCCAGGGAATTGTTTTTAGTAAGTTTATCACATTACCCCTATAACCATACCAAATCTGCCAAAAATATGTCTGAGGCAAACTTCCTTCTTTTCCCAGGGTAGAAGGAATCAAAATTAACTTATATATAATCCAGGGAGAAATTAATAAAGAACAAAAGAAAGTAATCAGCATTGCTTTCTTATATTGCTTTTGCACTATAAAGTAAATAACAGATGCCGGTATAAGAAAAATACCCATTGTTTTGGTAAAATAAGCCCCTACTAAACTAATAATTCCTAAAATGAGGTAATTATTAAAATAAGTATTTTGTTTTTTATATTTTTCTAAGAAAATAATAGCCAACATTGAAAATAAAAGATATGTAGTTTCCGGAATGGTAGTTACCGAAAAAAATATAAACCAAAGATTGGTACAAATAAACAATACAACCAGGGCAGAACGACTGAAAAGCGATGAACAGCAAATTATATTTTTTAATTTATACTCTTTATATCTAAAAATATAATTTAAAATATTTGGATATTTACCGGAAAAGAAAAAATAAATAACTATCAGGGAAGCAATTCCAAAAAAAATAGAAACCAATTTTAAACCGATTACGGTTTCAGAAAAAATCATTAAAACAAATGCGAGCAATAAAGGATATAAAAACGGGTGTTCCACTCCCTCTTGTGGTTCGCCCGGATAACAAATATCCCTGTAAGTGTGATTAAAAGCAATTGATTTAGCCAGGGTAATATACAGAGGACCATCCATACTTATCGGCAAATCACCATTTAATAAAAATAATGATGTTAAAAGAGAAAAGACTATAATAAATAAAAGATACTTCTTTTTAATGATAGCGGTTATTGTTTTCATTGTTTTCATTGTCTTTCAAGAAAAGATTAGTTTGACTTTTGTGTTAAAATTTCATTCCCATTAAGCACATATTTTATATTTACCAAATTATCCTCAAAAATTAAACGTATTTCTAAATAAAACCAGTCATTGTTATTCAGTAGTTCTGCAAAGTTAAATGCGGTCAATGAATTATTTATTAAATCATTGGGTACAAAATATAAAGAAGTCGGGCTATGCATACTGGTTAAACAATCTGTTATATTAAGTTCTTCAAAAAAATAAGTATTTTTTTCTTTACTTATCTTATCTTTAATAATAATCTCATTGTTTTCTATTATAATTTCTCTTTCTAACTTTAAAGGTATTTTTTTCTTTTTTGTTATAATAATCTTCTTTATATACTCATTAAACAGAGAACCAAAATAACTATTTCTCCCTAAAATATAATTAAATAACCGGAAAAATATAAATTTGCTTGCGGAAAAAAACCGGTATTTAACATAAACGAAACCGGTACTAAATTTTATTTTAAAAGGACTATTTTCTTTACCTAAAAAGCAAGTATCAGAATTTAACCACCCGGAAGTAATAATTTTTCCATTTTTTAACTTAGCAAAATAACCGCTGTCTGAATAAACTAAATGAGGGTTATCCGATTGCACATTAAAAATCTGCATAATTCCCCCTTTTTTAAAATTAGAGAGAATATGAAACCATTGATTTTTAACTGTTATTAATCCCGAACGGGAAAAAACATGGTTGAATTTTGAAAACGGAAGACATTCTTCTTCTTGTTCTTGTTTCGGTTGATTGTATTTCTTTAAACTCGCTTGAAGAAAATTTGACATATAAAAAAACACAAAATACCGGTCATCCACTGTAGAGGGAATCACTGTCCGTCTATTTTCCAAAGACTGGTGAAACTTACTCAAAATATACCCGGCAGCTTCGAATTGCCCGGCTAAAATAGTTAACCCGTGGGGTAAAATATATTTTGTGTTACGGCTTCCGTACTCGCCCCCCATTGTTCCATCCGGATGAACAAAAAATCCCATAAAATCTAAAGCTTTTTTTAATATTTCCTTTATTTTTAAATCATTACTTTTTTGGAAATATTTAGCCAGATAATCCAGGGATACAGTTAAATATCCTATGTCCGCTCCACCGTATTCATAAAACCATCCTTCTTCATTTTGATATTCAGAAATAAGCTTAACCTTGTCCTCAGCCGCCGATTTAAATCTATTCTCTCCGGTAATTAAATAAATATTATATAAACCGGCAATTGCCCCTGCTGTATGGTTAAAAACGTTCTTGTCATCTTTTTCCAAAAGCCATTTCCCTGTTTTTTTTAAAGCATTTTCAACTATATCTTTTAACTTATCCTTATTAGAAAATTCATCCTTTAATATTAAATAAGCTTCTGAAAGAGCATAAGAAGTAAAAGCAGTAGCTACAAAACTGCGTTCGTTGGGATACCACTCATTAAACGACCCATCTTTATTCTGGATATTTGCCCAGAATAACATCCCTGCAGAAATATAATCAAGAATCTTATTATTTTTATAATAAAGATTTTCTGAAAATTGATTTTTGTACAATAATGCCAGCACCAATACTCCCTGCTGATAAGTAGCGGCAGGAAAATCAACGACTTTATAATGCCAATACGAACGGTCGAAACATCCATAAGTAGGAGAAAACTTATTCCTGTCCAGTAATGAAAGGAGCCTGGGTATATTAGTAATAATTTTTTCCCTCATTTGTTTTCCCCGGAACTATTGTAATCTTTCGCTTTTCCCTGGACTACAATAAGGTCAGCCAGAAAACCAAAAACAGCAATTAAAAGACTACTCAAAATTATAACAATATCCGACATTTGCATCTTTCCTACTACAAAAAAGAAATCATAAAGTGTTTTTACTATTCCTAAGGTCATTAACAAGAAACTTAAAGGTAAAAATATCTTAAGCGGATTAAAATACATTACTATCTTAATTACGGTTAAAATGTAATTATAAGTATCTTTTATAGGGTGAAATTTTGATCTGCCTATCCGGGAACGATATTCCGTAGGGATCCATTTAACCATGTACCCATTACATAAAAAAGCGACAGTCATTGTAGAAACACAGGAAAAGCCATCAGGAAAAGCCCATAAATATTTTACCATTAAATCTTTTTTAAAAGCTCTTAGCCCAGAATTAAGGTCCGGAATCTTAACCCCGGTTAAGTAAGAAGCTAATTTTTTAATTAGCCATTTAACAGGCTTACGAAATAAAACAAAACTCCCTTTTTCACTTGTTCTTTTACCAATTACCTGGTCACATTGAGGAAATAATTCCAACATTCGGGGAATATCTTCAGGGGAATACGTCCCATCCCCGTCAAGCATAACAATAATGCTTCCTTTGGCTATTTTTATCCCGGTTTTACGGGCAGCTCCCGACCCTTTATGCATAAAATGTTTTATCGGTTTTACCTTTTTAGACAAAGCAATTTCTACTGTTTTATCGGTAGATGCATCATCAACTATAATAAATTCATATTTATATTGATTATTATTCATTACTTCTTTAACTTCGTCTATAACCTGACCGATTGCTTTTTCTTCATTATAGACCGGAATAATAATGCTGATTAATTCATCCATTCCACTCCCCCTTGTTTGAATATTGGGCACTCTCTTAAGTTAAAAAAGCCTGATTCCAGAGTTCTAAAATAGTTAAAGCCATAATTTGTTTATCATAAATTAAAGGCGAGTCCTGCCGTTTTTTCAAAATATTTTCAATAAAATTATAGTTAAAATATCCTCTTTGATTAATCATCATTGAAGAAAGAACAGATTCAACATCATTTTTAAATTTTCCTTTGAAATACCTATTTACCGGAAAATAAAACGCCTTTTTCTTTCTCTTAACTACTTTTTCAGGCAAATAATTTTTCATTGCCTTACGTAAAAAACACTTATTAACTAGTCCGTTTATTCTATCTTTATCTCTAAGATTTAAAGAAAATTCGACTAACCGGTGGTCAAGAAAAGGAACTCTGCATTCTACCGAATTAGCCATTGCCATCCGGTCATTTTTAAAAAGAATATTATGGGGTAACCAATTTGCTAAATCCCAAAAAATTAAATTTTGCAAAAAAGTATTATTCTCTTTCTTTTTAAAACCATCCGTAAAATCTATACCTACCTCCCTTTTACTTGTTTCTATTTCATCAAATAATTCTTTAGTATATAACTTTTTCTTATCCTCACTGGTAAACAAACTAAGCAATTCAAAATAAAATCTTTCTCTGTTTTGCCCTCCACCAAGATACCCTAAGAATCTGCTCCTTCCCTCCTGTCCCAGAGACGCCGGATAAGGAAAAAAAAAGTCCAGCACCTTTAAAGGAATAATTTGCATAAATTTATTTATCAGGTTAATTTGAACAAAATCAGGAACGGATTTTTTATAAAGCTCTAAATAATTAAAAACGAAATGGTGAACATAGCCACCCAACAATTCATCTGCCCCATCCCCGGTAAGAATTACCTTTACCCCAGATTGCTTAGCTAATTTTGAAAGATAATAAAGAGGAATAACTATTGCATCACCTAATGGATTATCTAAAAACTTCACTATTTCCGGTAACAATTGAAATTCTTTTTCTTTAACAATTACTTCCTGATGCTGGGTTTTATAAAATAACGAAATTTCCCGTGCCTGTTCTAATTCATCCGGCCCGGATTCAAAACCGATACTAAATGTTTTAACCGGCTTGGTAAAACCGTTCATTAATGATAAAATGGCCGTTGAATCTATTCCCCCGCTTAAATACATTCCCACAGGAACATCACTAAGCAACCGTTTACGCACCGAATCAACCAGCAATTCATAATATTCCTCTTCACTACCGCTCCTATTTAACTTTTTCCTTACATCCCAGTATCTATCTATCTTTACCTTACCATTTTGATAAATTAAAACACACCCCGGAAGTAATTCAAGAATTCCTTTAAACATCGTTCGGGGACCGGGAACATAACGGAAAGACAAATAAGCATCTAACGATAAAAAATCCGGGTCTCTTTTTACCAAAAAACTTTGGAGAATAGCTTTAATTTCTGAAGCAAAAAGAAAACATCCGTTCAAAACAGTATAATATAAAGGACAAATACCTAACCGATCACGAGCTATAAACAACTTTTTTTTTCTTTCATCCCAAAGAGCAAAAGCAAATTTACCATTAAAACTATCTACACATTTCTCTCCTTTTTCTTCATATAAATGGATAATAACTTCTGAATCAGTCTGGGTATAAAATATATGCCCCTTATCCCTTAGTTCATCCCTTAATTCTTTAAAATTATAAATAATCCCATTACAAACAAGACAAACAGATTTGTCTTCATTAAATAGAGGTTGATTCCCTCCTTTTAAATCTATTATCCCCAAGCGGTTATGCCCTAATCCTATCCGGAATTTTTTATTGTTATATTTACCGTTGCTATCCGGGCCCCGGTGCCCCAAAGACTCAATCATTTTATCCAGTAAATTATTGTCATCTACACCAGCAAAACCACAAATACCACACACATTTCTACTCCTCTGCCCGCAAGTTGTCTAATTCCATTGCTGCCTCAATAAAATCAGGTTTAAGTTTTAAAGATTTTTCATACATAGACTTTGCTTTTTGTAAATTCCCGGAAGCTTTATAGGCCTGAGCAAGATTATAGTGAGCCCGTACATTATTCGGGGCCAAAGCAACTAACTTCTCCATTTTTTCTATAGCTTTATTATAATTTCCGGTACTATACCAAAAACTTCCTACTTTTTGATAAAGAGATATTGTTTTCTTGTCTAAAGGATGAGCTTTTATTTCCTTTTCTAATTGAATAATCTCTAAAATTTTTTTGATTTTTTTATTTTCCGGATCATATTTTAAAATATACTCATAGCCCTTAATCGCTTCCTCATACTGTTCTGTAGCAAGTAAGAGTTTAGCCAAATCAAGGGAAAAAAATATATTATCAGGAGAAAAATCAACCGCACATTTGAGTATTATCTTTGCTTCCTCATACTGTCCTTTTTCTGCAAGAAAATTCCCTAAAATATTAAATACAAATGGGTTATGAGGATACATTTCGTCTATTTTTTTGTAAACATGTATAGCTTCATCTATTGAGCCCTGGGTATAGTAAGCTAAAGCAAGATCCAAATACGCCATAAGATACTGAGGGTCTAAATCCATCGCCCTCCGATAACTTTCTATGGATTTATCCACTGCTTTGCAATTAAAATATGGCCAGCCTAAATTAGTAAATGCCTCAGCACTATCAGGATTAAGCTCTGTTAATCTTTCTCCCGAATCAGTAGCACTCAAATATTCCTTGTTTTTTATCAAAAAATTATATGTTTGTTCATGCATCGGGATAAAAGCGCGATTAATTTCAAAATCGTATCCAAAAGTATCATCATAATTTATAAGACCGGATAAAACAATAAAAGCCACCAGTGGTAAAAAAAGCAAATCG
>JAGLYT010000078.1 GCA_023132075.1 bacterium | reverse complement strand
AAACATCCCAATCTGCTTCCTGCAAAGATTTTACTACCGGCTCCAAATAAAATTTCTCTACTATCGGATTAGTAACCACCAGGATTTTCCTGCCCGTCTTATATTCTTTAAGCCGGCTGCCTATATCTTCCAACCGGCATCCCACATAAATTTTATAGCTTTTATCTTTTAAATCTACTTTTATTTCTTTCATTTTTCTTTCTCAATCATTTTTTGATTTTACTGCTGCTTACTTCTTTAAAAAAAGGAATAATTTCCCCGATTATATCCTTAATCTCTTTTTGTGAAGTGTCAATCATTTTATGGCACCGTTTATAGAAAGGTTCTCTCTCATTTAACAATTGCTCAATTTTATCTGCCGGATTTTCGCCTTTCAATAAAGGCCTGTTAGTATCTTTACCGGTCCGCTGTAAAATTGAATCCGCAGAAGCAGTCAGGCAAACAATAATCCCGTTCTTTTCCAACTCTTTCATATTTTCTTCTTTTAAAACCACTCCGCCTCCGGTAGCAATCACAAAATTATCCAGCATCGCCACACATTTAACTGCCTGT
This sequence comes from bacterium, assembly GCA_023132075.1. Taxonomy (GTDB): domain Bacteria; phylum CBDUZB01; class JAGLHV01; order JAGLHV01; family JAGLHV01; genus JAGLHV01. Next base: position 6,736 of record JAGLYT010000078.1, on the reverse strand, counting down.
GTCTCTGCCTCGCGAAAATATTTCTCTCCCCTTCGTTTAAAAATATTAGGAATCGTCATCCCCACATCTTTTTCTATCATCTCATCAGTATCAATGTACTGCATTCCTGTTTCTTCCGCCAATTTCTTCCCTACAGCTGTTTTCCCTGTTCCCATAAATCCGGTCAAAACAATGTTCATTTTTTCTTATTCCCCGTTTTTAAATACTTTTTATAATTAGAAAAATTTTCCTTCATCTCTGCTAAACTATCCCCGCCGAATTTTTCCTTTAACGCCCGGGCAACCTCAAAAGCCACAACTGTTTCCCCCACTACACCGGCAGCCGGAACAGCACAAACATCCGCTCTCTCTACGCAAGCTTTATATGGTTTCTTGGATTTTATATCTACCGACCGTAAAGGTTTACCCAGGGTAGCAATCGGTTTCATAGCCGCCTTCAAAACAATCGTCTCTCCGTTAGACATCCCACCTTCCAATCCGCCGGCATTATTAGTCTTGCGGTAAAATCCCTGTTTTTTTTCATAAAAGATTTCATCATGTACCTCGGAACCAAACCGCCGGGCACAATCAAAGCCTAACCCTATCTCTACACCCTTAATTGCCTGAATACTCATTAAAGCAAAAGCCAGACGGGCATCCAATCGGGCATCCCAATGAACAAAACTCCCCAATCCTACCGGCAAATTAAGAACACCAACTTCAAATACCCCTCCCAGGCTATCTTTCTTTTCTTTAGCCCGGTCAATTAAAGCAATCATCTTCTTTTCAATATTTTTGTCTATACAACGCAGGGGTGTTTCTTTTATTCCAATACTTTTTCCTTTTGCCGGATTGTAAACAGACTCATCTTTAACACTACCGATTTGCACCGTACGGCTGTAAATTTTAATATCAAATTCAGCTAATAATCTTTTAGCCACCGCCCCCACTCCTACCCTTACCGCTGTCTCTCTGGCACTGGCTCTTTCTAAAACCGGCCTTAAGTCCTCAAAGTTATATTTAAACATTCCGGATAAATCGGCATGACCCGGCCTGGGTTTAGTAAGGGAAGGCATCTTGTCCCATCCCTTCCAGTCTTTATTGGCAACCATTATACAAAGAGGAGCTCCCGTAGTTTTTCCTCTATATAATCCGGAAAGAATTTCTGCTTTATCTTTTTCTATCTGCATCCTCCCTCCCCGGCCATAACCCAGCTGTCTGCGTAATAATTCCTTATCTATAACCTTTCCCTCTATCTTTAATCCGGAGGGAAACCCTTCCAGAATAGCAACTAAACACTTCCCGTGTGATTCACCCGAGGTAAGATATCTTAACATTTTTTCCTCCGTAATTATTTAGTTTTAAGCCTTCTGCAAAATAGATTAAAACACACCCTGCTTCCCCGCCAATCTTTAAAGCGAGTCATTCCCTTAATTAATCGACTGTATCGTAATCCTTTTTTTAGTAGTCGCAGGGCTTTCTTGTCCGCCTGTGGAGGAAGCCTGTGGAAAATTTACGACGATAACGCAACCTAAAGGTTGCGGCTACCACATAAAAATTTTATGATACAGTCTTTTCCTCAAACTTCCTTAAAATCTTCCATTATTTTTTGAAATTCAGGCTTGATTTCCGGAATTTCTTTTTTCACCGTGTCCCAAACAATCTCTAATTTAACACCTAAATACTCATGGATTAGTTTGTTTCTCATCCCTGCAATATTTTTCCAGGGAATTTCCGGATATTTTTTCTCTATTTCTTCCGGAATATTCTTAACCGCTTCGCCGATAATCTCTAAACCTCTTACAACTGCAAAGACAGTTTTATCATCTTTACTAAATTCATCGAAATTCATATTCTCCGTAAATTTGCTTACTTTATTCATAGCATCCAGGATATCTTCAATATAATCACCATACTCCCTTTTCATAAATAAACGACCTCCTTGAGGATATGCTTCCCTATCCGTGGTTTTAAAACTCCTTTCATTACAAGATCAACCTTGATGCCTAAAATATTACTCAAGTAATTTTCTAATTCTACAAACGTTAACAACCCTATACTTTTTTCAAATTCCACGAGTATATCTAAATCACTACTTTCTTTTGCCTCCGACCTTAAATATGAACCAAATATTCCCATACCTTTTACTCCATACTTCTCCCTCAAGAATTTCTTATTTTCCTCAAGAATTTTTTTTATTTCACTAAGGTTTTTCATAATCTTCCCTTTATCATATTATCATATATGTAATTTTTAGGAGTTTTATCCTCTTAACAATATCTTATGAAATTTCTCCCACAAAATCAAGATATTATTTACACCGTATATAATAATTCTAAAATACCCTTTGCAATTAGTTTTTTCCGTTTTCTATTTTACTCCAAAAGCCATTTTCATAAAGGTAAAAACTTTATTTTTTTATCTTCTTTATCGCTTTATCTAAAACCTGTTTTTATTTTTAGATTTTTTCATCAAATATTTAGCTAATTCTCATCTAATTCAACTCATATTTTTTATTATATTAAAGAAACTCTCGAATACTAACCATGTCAAGTTTGTTCTTTAGTCAAAAACCGGTCGTTATTTCTATTTAAATCAAAAGCCATTTATAAACAGGTATTACGGTTATTGTCTTATTTTTTACTTTTATTTCTTCCTCTTCATCTTCTGTAAGGATAAGTCCTTTCTTTAACTTTAGTTCATCCATTGCTAAAACAAGTGCTTTTATTTCTCTCTCCCGGACTTTATTACCGGATAACGTTTGAGTCACTTGTATTAATGTATCAATTTTTATCCCTTCCTTTATCAAAAAATCCACTTCCAAATTGTTTTTTGTTTTGTAATAATAAACCTCTTTTCCTCTTCGTTTAAGCTCACCAAAAACCAAATTTTCCAAAAACTTCCCTTTATCCTTAGAAAATCGGAAAGCTATAGTATTAATTAATCCGTTATCAATACAATAGATTTTTTGAGGACTAACCATTTGTTTCTTCAAAGAAGAAGAAAAACCCTTTACTGTAAAAAAAAGAAAAGAATCTTCAAGATATCCAATGTAACTTTTGATTGTATTCATGCTTCCCAATTTAAAAAATGATTTCAACTTATTATAGGAAAACAAATTCCCGACATTACTCAAAAGATACAAACTTAATTCTCTTAATATTTTTATCTCTTTGATTTCATAACGAGCAACAATATCCCGATATAAAATATCTTCGTAAACCTTTTTCAAAACAATTGTATCTTTATATTTTAAATATTCAGGCATACTTCCTTTTCTTATATACTCATTAAAATATTTTTTGATTTCCCCCCTCTCCTGAGTTAAAAGCAAATTATTTCGCACAAACTTGTACCCTTTAAAAGAAAGAAACTCTTTGAAAGAAAACGGAAAAAGTTCTACAGTCACTGAGCGCCCGGTCAATTTTGTCCCTAATTCTTTACTCAGGAGAGAAGCATTAGAACCGGTAATAAAAAATTTACACTTTCTATCCTGCATCCTTCTTACAAACGCTTCCCAGTTTTGCACATTCTGGATTTCATCAAAAAAGAAAATTTTCTTTTCTCCGAAAAGTTCTATAAATAATTCGTATAATTTATTAAAATCAGCCAGTTCAAAATTAATTAACCGTTCATCTTCAAAATTTAGATAATTTACTGCGTTTTTCCCGTAAAACTTTTTTATAATTTGAGACATCAAAGTAGATTTTCCTGAACGCCTGATTCCTGAAACAATTATACTATGAGGCAATTTCAAATATTTTTCTATCTGAGAAAGACTTTCTCTTGATATGCCAATATCTATGTCATCTATAATGTTTTTTTGTTCTAAAATAACTTCTTTCAATAATGATTTATTCATTTTTATTCCTTAAATAGTTCTCATTGCTAATGAAAAGATAACATATTAAGTTCTCATTGTCAATGAAAACTTTTAAAATTATTTTTAAGGAAAGTAGTCATTGAAAGGGGAAATTAGAATTTTAATGCGGATTGAGGCTATTGCCAAACAAAGCTAATCCATCTCTTATCTAATATTGATTTGTTTTTGCAGGATTTCTTTCATTAGTTCTTTGGGTGCATCTTCACCTGTCCATATTTTAAAGGCAAGGGCACCCTGATTCAAGAGCATACCCAGCCCTCCCAGTGTTTTTGCGCCTTTTTGTTTTGCCGATTTGATTAAAGCTGTTTCCCGATTATAAACCACATCGTAAACAAATAAGTCTTTTCTTAAATTATTCTCTTTGACCACGGAGGAATCACCCTCATGCATACCCATTGGCGTTGCATTTAAAAGAATATCCACCTCCGCTATTTTATCGGAAAAACATTCTTCTTTAAAATCAACAATTTCTACTGAACAAGTATTAAAATACTTTTTTATGCGATTAAACAAAACCTGACTTTTTTCTCCTATTACATCACTAAGGTACAGTTTTTTTATTCCTTCTTTAGCCAGCATAAGAGCTAAAGCATGGCCTGCCCCCCCTGCTCCTATTAAAAAAGCTGACTTTCCCAACGGCTTAAATTGTCCTTCCTCTTTCAGAGAATTAATAAACCCCGTTCCATCGGTATTGTATCCTACTAATTTTCCCTGCTGATTATGAATAGTGTTTACCGCACCAATCATCTCCGCTACCGGGTCAATTTTATCCAGAAATTCAATAACCTTCTGCTTATGGGGAACGGTAATATTAACACCGATTATAGATAATGCCTTTATCGCTTTAACTGCCTCCGGTAAATCATCAGGCTGAACACAAAAAGGTAAATATACAAAATCCAACCCCAATTTCTCAAAAGCAGCATTGTGCATCGGAGGAGAAAAAGAATGTTTAACCGGAAACCCGAAAATACCTACAGTTTGTGTTTGTCCTTTTATCAGCATAAAATCACCTTATTTTTTGGTAAATATCGTATTTTTTCAAGCCGGAAGAAATAAATACTTTTCCTGTGTTATCTATAATTACAGCCTCTACATCCGGCAAATCCTCAATTAATTTCATTCCCTCTCCGGAATCTAAAACCAAAATTCCGGTAGCCAACCCATCGGCTACAGCACTATTATCAGCTATTATAGTTACACTTATACATTCTACGGCAGGACTACCTGTTCGAGGATCTATAATGTGATGATATCTTATGCCCTTTTTTTCAAAAAACCTTTCGTAATCTCCCGAAGTGAATATTGCTTTATTTTCCAGGTTAAGCGTTCCCAGGATTTCTTCTTTTAGCCGGGGATGTTGGAGAGCAATCGACCATTTTTCATCTTTGTCCTTACCTAAAACAAATACATCCCCTCCGGCATTAATCAAAGCATCTTTAATTCTATATTCCTTTAAAACTCTAACCGCACAATCTACCGCATAACCTTTAGCTATGCCGCCTAAATCTACGGCCATTCCTTCTTTCTTAAAATAAACTTGGTTATTATCCTCAAAAACAATATTTTTATAATTAACCAATTCCTGCAAAGAGAATATATCTTCTTTATCCGGAACTTTCTGTTTGGCTATTTTTTCTTTCCATAAAACGGATAAAGGAGCAATAGTAATATCAAAGGCTCCTCCGGTTAAACCACCTACCCGGCAGGACTGTTTTAATAGAGAATATAATTGAGGACTTAGTTTGGCTTGACCCTGTCGGTTAAGTACGCAAATTTCACTTTCTTGTTTAAAAATATTGGCAATCTGTTCTATTTTTTTTATTTCACCAAAAGCACTTTTTATTGCTTTATCCGCATTTAACTTATCTTTATCCCAAACCGTAATTTCCACAAAAGTTCCCATTAAGGAAGTACTTTTTTTTACCTTAGCTTCCCGGCAACCTAAAAAACAAAAAACAATTACCCCACAAACAACAATAGATATATTTTGTTTTTTTCTAAGAAATCGTAAACTCAACCCCATTTTGATTATTTTTTCTACCTTTTGTTAATTTTTCCCGTTATACTATTATATTAATTTTATTCCCACATTTCTTACACCGGTCTTTATCCATATCTAATATTTTTACATGCTTCCCTTGCCTCTTGATAAGAGGTTCCCCGCAAAAAGGACAATGAGTAAGATTAAACCCGTCTTCATCTAAATAAACAAAATTCATTTTCTTTTGCGCAATATCTTTAGCCTTCATTAAAGCAATTGAAGATGTAGCCTCCCTCCCTAATTCATAAGCAGGTGAATAATGCAAAAAATGCAAAGGTATGTGCGGATTTAAAGAATAAAGCCAATCGACTAAAGATTCTATCTCTTCTTCCGCATTATTTAATTCCGGAATAAGCAACATACTTACTTCCAAATGAGGGCCATTCTTTACAATTAATTCTACAGTTTTTAATACTGTATCAAGATTTCCGCCACAAACCTGCCTATAAAAATCATCATTGAAAGATTTAATATCAACACTTATCGCATCAGCATATAATAACAGGTCCATTAAGGGTTTTTCATTAACAAAACCATTAATGACCAAAACATTTTTTAAACTATAGCGATGAGCTTTGACCATTGCTTCCATAATATACTCAAAATTGACTATTGGTTCGTTATAATCGTAAGCTACGCCTAAAGAAAGATATTGTTTGGCTAAAATCACAGATTCGTCGGCAGAAATTTTATGTGTAGGAGTACTATCTAAACCTACCTGTGAAATATGGCTTTGATTACAAAATTTACAATGAAGATTACAACCTATTGTTCCTAAAGAAAGAATTTTTTTCCCGGGATAAAAATGGTAAAGATGTCTTTTTTCAATAG
>JAGLYT010000077.1 GCA_023132075.1 bacterium | reverse complement strand
TCGTTCGAAACACATTTTACCTTTAATTTACTATTTATATTTAAATTATTTCACCTCATTAATCAATAGCCCAAATTTATTTTAGAAAAAAATAAATAAGAAGGGAGTAATAGAATAATGACAGATGAATGGAAAGATTCATTAAAAGAAGTTGGAAAATATAAATGGCTTATTCCTCAAAGAGAAGGTATGCGGGTAAAAGGAATAATTTATGCTGATAAAAAATTGCTAAAATCTATTTGTCAGGATAAGGCTCCACAACAGGTAATTAATGTTGCCGCCTTGCCCGGTATTGTTAAATATTCTTTAGCTATGCCTGACATTCATTGGGGATACGGGTTTTGTATCGGCGGTGTGGCGGCGATGGATTATGAAACCGGGGTTATTTCTCCGGGTGGAATTGGCTATGATATTAATTGTGGGGTCAGATTAATAAGAACTAATTTAGTTCAGAAAGATATTCAGCATAAATTATCGGATTTAATTTTTGCTTTGTTCAATAATATTCCCAGCGGAGTAGGGTTTACCGGCAGAATAAAACTTAATAAACAAGAAGTAAGCAAGGTTTTGCAAAAAGGAGCTGAGTGGGTTGTAGCCAGAGGTATGGGAGAACAAGCAGATATTGAACATACAGAAAATAACGGATGTATGCAAAGTGCCGATGCCGGCAAGGTGAGTCAGCGGGCTTTGGAAAGAGGAAGAGAGCAGTTAGGAACTTTGGGAGCGGGAAATCATTTTCTGGAAATTCAGGTAGTTGATCAGATTTACGAATCTGCTCTTGCCCGGAATTTTGGGTTGGAAGAGGGGCAGATAGTGATAATGATTCATACCGGTTCACGTGGTTTAGGGTATCAGGTTTGTGATGATTATTTAAGGGTAATGAATGAGGCAGTACGAAAATACGGAATTTCATTGCCTGATCGTCAGCTTGCCTGTGCTCCTTTAAAATCTCCGGAGGGAATGAATTATTTTCAGGCAATGTCAGCCGCAGCCAACTATGCTTGGGCAAATAGACAATGTATAACCCATTGGACCAGAGAAACATTTCAGCGTGTGTTAGGTTTGTCAATGGGGGATTTAGGAATGGAATTAGTTTATGATGTGGCTCATAATATTGGTAAAATTGAAGAGCACATAGTCGATGGGAAAAAGAAAAAATTATGTATTCACCGCAAAGGAGCGACAAGGGCGTTACCCGCAGGACATCAGGATTTACCTGATGTTTATAAAGAAGTCGGTCAACCGGTGCTTATCCCGGGAACAATGGGTACACATTCTTTTGTTTTGGTAGGAACGCAAACGGCAATGGAACAAACATGGGGAAGCACTTGTCATGGAAGCGGCCGGGTAATGAGCAGAACCCAGGCTTTAAAGCAGGTTTCCGGATATAAATTACAACAGCAATTGGCAGAAAAGGGAATTGTTGTTAAGGCAAGAAAAATTAAAACATTGGCAGAGGAAGCTCCACTGGCTTATAAAGATGTAGATGCGGTAGTTAATGTCTGTCATCAGGCAGGTATTTCCAAAAAAGTAGCCCGCCTAACTCCCCTTGGCGTAATCAAAGGATAGAGGATGTTCCTTAGTGTCTATGATGAAAGGGAAAAATATCCCCAAAGTTATTGATGCTAACTCTATAGATTTTATCCTTGTATACTTACTAAAAATATGATATTTTAAAAAAAGCAAGCAGAATGTTTGTTTTCCAGAACCCTTGTAAATTGTTGAAACAAAGGAAATAAAGAAATGGAATTAAAAAAAGAACTTACTCTTTTAAATGTTTTCTGTATTGCGACAGGGGCAATGATTAGTTCCGGGTTGTTTATTTTGCCGGGGTTAGCCTTTGCTAAGGCGGGTCCTTCGGTAATTCTTTCTTATGCCATAGCAGGAATATTTTGTCTTCCTGCGCTTTTAAGTATGGCAGAATTAACGACTGCTATGCCGAAAGCCGGGGGTGATTATTTCTATATAATGAGAGGATTTGGTCCTCTTTTCGGGACTATCGCTGGTTTTTGTACGTGGTTTTCGCTGAGCTTAAAAGGTTCTTTTGCCTTATTGGGTATGGGTGCTTACTTGAGTATAATAACCCATTTACCTTTAAATGTTATTGCTCTCTATTGTTGTCTGTTTTTTATTATATTGAATTTAATAGGCGTAAAAGAGGCAGGAAACTTCCAGTCATTTTTAGTATTAGGACTTATAGGGATACTTGTGGGGTATATTAGTTCTGGTACTACAAAGGTTGATCTTGGAAATTTTTCTCCGTTTTTTACCCATGGATTCAATGCTATGTTTGCTACGACCAGCTTTGTTTTTATCTCTTACGGCGGATTGACTAAGGTTGCAGCATTAGCCGAGGAAATAAAAAATCCGGGGAGAGTGTTACCCTTAGGTATGATTCTTTCTATTGGGGTAACTTCTATTTTATATGCTGTGGTTATTTTTGTGACAATAGGGGTTTCGGATGCGGCAAGTTTAAAAACAACCGTTACTCCTATATCTGATGCAGCGGGAATTTTTGGAGGGAATTTTTTAAAAATAATAATAAGCGTAGGTGCATTTTTAGCCTTTATTTCAACTGCTAATGCAGGAATTATGACCGCTTCCCGCTACCCTTTGGGGATGAGTAGAGATAAGCTTTTACCTTCGGTTTTTCAAAAGATTAGTAAAAGATTTAAAACACCGTATATATCTATTCTTTTTACGGGTTTTTTTATGATTGTATCTATTATGATATTAAAACTGGATTTATTAGTTAAAGTTGCTTCCAGTGTGTTAATTTTGCTTTATATTTTTGCCAACTTGACTTTAATTTTGTTTAGGGAAAGTAAAATCTTGAGTTACAAACCAAAATTTTACGCTCCTTTTTATCCTTACTTGCAGGTTTTAGGAGTGTTAGGGGGAGTATTTCTTTTGATAGAAATGGGAACGGTAATTGTTTTTATGACTACGATACTTCTCCTGCTGGGATTTTGCTGGTACAAAATTTATGCACAGAAGAGAGCATCACAAAACTCAGCCCTTATACATGTTTTAGAACACCTGGTGGCTAAGGATAAAGAATTAGCATCAGGAAATTTGCTTACCGAATTAAAAGAAATCGTTATTAAGCGGGAAGGGCTTATTGAGGAGAAATTCGGTAAGCTTGTTGAGGAAAGCAGGGTTTTAGATATAATAGAACCTATAAAAATGGAAGATTTTTTTAAAGAAATTTCAGAGTTTTTACATAAAGAACTGAACTTGAGTGCTAAAGAGATATTTGAGAAATTTGTGTACAGGGAAAAAGAATCAAGCACTGTAATAGCAAACGGGTTGGCTATTCCTCATATTTTCGTTAGAGGAAAAAATGAGGATAAACTGGTTTTAGTTCGGGCAAGAACAGGTATTATTTTTCCTCAAGATCAATTAGTGCATATTGCCTTTGTGCTTGTGGGTGCTTTTGGTGAGCGTGTTTTACATTTGAAAATTTTAGCTGCTATTGCCCAGATTACCCAAAAGCCTGACTTTAAAGATAGGTGGTTTGAGGCAAAAAACGAGGAAGAATTAAAGCACATTATTCTTTTAGCAGAAAAAAAGTAAATTGGCAATAACAATAATTAATACTTCAAAGTAGCCTGCCTAATTTGGCTTCTGTTTTATTTTTTTCCTCTGTTTCGGATAATAAGTCCGTTTAAAAAACGTCTTAAAATTTGGTCACCGCATTCTTTATAATTTTTGTGGTCCTCTCTTCTAAAAAGAGCAGACAGTTCGGATTTTGAAATTTCAAAATCTGCAAGTTTTAAAATTTCAATCATATCAATATCTTTCAGATTCAATGCAATTCTAAGTTTTTTTAATATATCATTATTAGTCATTATTCTATTCCGTTATAATATGTGAAGTGTCTATTTCTTCCCTTTCAAATCTTCCAAAATTACATATAAAGAAGGAATCATAAAAAGGGTAATAATAGTGGCAAACATTAATCCCCAGCTAAAGGCTAAAGACATAGGTGAGAGCATTTTTTCATATCCTCCCCATCCGTAAGCCATAGGAATTAAACCGGCCAGGGTAGTCAGGGTAGTTAAAAGAATAGGCCGGAGGCGGGATTTAGCATTAAGCGAAATAAATTCGTAAAACTCCGACTTATTTCTTGTCTTTGCAACTTTATTTTTTAATGCCTTGTTTAATGTGTCCACCATAACAATGGAGTCGTTTACTACTATCCCGGAAAGACTTACCAGGGCTAATAAAACAAACATGGAAATATTTTGTCCGTGAAGAAATAAAGCAGTAATAATCCCGATTACCTCGAAGGGAATAATAGACATAATCAGTAGCGGTTGGGTTAACGAGTCAAGCATAATGGCAATGGTACAAAAAATTAGAAGAAGAGATAAAAGGATAGCAATTTTTATTCCACCCATAATGTCTTTAGTATCCTGTGCTTCACCGCCTATTACTATTTCCAGGTTATCCGGTTTTTCCCACTGAGCCAGAAGATTGGTTTTTATGTAGTCTGCTGATTCTAAAGCAGTTATTTTTTTTGGGTTTATTTCTGCAGTAATGGTTGTGCTTCTTATTCCGTTACGATGATAAACAGCTAAAGCTGCTTTTCTGGTGGTATAGTTAGTAAAACTTTTTAAGTTTATCAACGCGCCTTCTTTATTTTTTATGCCCAGGGAATTAATGACCTTTTCGTTTTTGCGGCTTTGTTTATTTAAAATTAAGCGATACTCAATTTCTTCCTCAACGGTTCTTATAGACGTAACAATAATTCCGTCAAAAGCGATCTTAAGGGTTTGAGCTACATCAGCAGTAGATATACCTAAGGAAGCCATTTTGAGATGGTTTAGATTAATGACTAATTCGTCCTTGCCGTCTTTATGGTCACTATCAATATCGGAAACTCCCATTTTTTTCATTTTTGTGAGGAAAGAGATGATTTTTTCTTCTGCGGCGGTACGGATGTCATTATTGTTGGAAATAACATGAATAGTTACCGGTTTTTTGTTTATCGGGCCTATTTTTTTCTTGTCGAAAATTATTTTAGTTTCCGGGGGTAATTTTATTTTTTTTCTTAATTCTTTAATAATTACTCCGGCAGTTCTTTCCCTTTTTGTATCAGAGGTGAGAAAAACGGAAATAATTGCCCAGTTTTCATGGTCTCCGAAATTTTTTGTTTTAGAAATTGAATGATGTCCGATACGGGAAGTATAGGCCAGTAATTCTTTTTCCGGCAAAGAAGCGATTATTTTTTCTATTTGGATAACTGTTTCTTCTGTTTCAATTATACTTTGGTTTTTAGTTCCTTCTACTTTAATGTAGAAAGTATCAATCCCTGATTGTGGAAACATTTGAAATTTTAAGTAAGATTTGGCTAATACCATCATAGATACTAAAATAAGCATAAAAAAAACAATGAAAAAATACCTGGCTTTTATAAATTTATGTAACAATTTCTGGTAAAAAATTTCTATATTGATTAACCATAAAGGTTTAGGTTTGACTTTACTTTTTCCGTGGCTTAAATGGTTGGGTAAAATAAGAAAACATTCAAACAAAGAAATTAAAATGATAATGATAACAATGGCTGGAATAGCCCAAACGAATTTTCCCGGACGCCCTCCTAAAAAAAACAGCGGGATATAAGCGCAAATGGTAGTAATAGAAGCGGCAGTAATCGGGCCGGCCATTTCTTTTAAGGCCATTAAAGATGCTTTTTTGGGTTCCATCCCTGTTTCCTGATAAGTGGCTATTTTTTCGGAGATTACAATAGCGTCATCGACGATTATTCCCAGTACGATAATCAATCCAGCCAGAGCCATGGCACTAATAGTTATATTAAAAAGAGGAAAGAAAGAGAAGGCGGCAATAAAACAAAAAGGGATACCAAAAGAAGTCCAAAAAGCAGCTTTAGGATTCAGGAAGGCAAACAAAAGAATTAATACCAGTACAAAGCCAATGAGTCCATTGGAAGTTAATAAACGAAGACGTGTTCTGGTTGTTTTAGACTGGTCATTGATGAAAGCGACGGTTAAGTTGTTAAAAGTATCTTTTTTTATTAGAGATTTGATACGGCTGATAGTTCTAATAATGTCTGCCTTGTTCTTTTTTCTTACTACCAGTGACATACCGTATTGGCCATTATTTCTAATGATAAAATGGTTGTCTTTTTCTGACATTTTTACCCGGGAAATTTCTTTTAACTTGATATTTTTAAAATCAAAATTACTGCGTAAAATAACATTTTCTACATCCAGAGGATTTTTAAACTTATTCAGGATAACAATATTTTTTAAGCCCTGGTATGATTCCATAGTTCCGGAGGTAGAGCGGAGATTTCTTTTTTGAATAGAACTTACAATTTCAGGCAAAGAAATGAATGCTTTTTTCATTTGCCCGGGGTCTACTTCTATGTGTATTTCTTTATCGAAATAACCGATTTTATTTACACCGGCTACTCCTTTTAATTTTTCTATTTTTCTTTCTAATTTTATTGCTGTTTCCCGTAAATATTCTTTGTCCTTATGTGATAAAGCTATTTCGATAACAGGTATATCACTGGTTTTTATTTCGGTGACAAGAGGCCTGTCTTCTATTTCCTCAGGTAAATCATCAATGCTGTCAATTGCTTTTTGGACATCATCTTTGATTTCCCCCATGCGTTTTTTTCCCAGAGATTCATCAATTTGTACCATAATCGAAGAACTATTTTCTATAGAAACAGAAGTTATTTCCACCAGTCCAGCCACCTCTTGTAATTGTTCTTCGATTTTAAAGGTGACATTTAATTCTACATCTTCCGGTGAAGCCCCGGGATATCTGGTAACGATGGATAATTGATTGAGATCAATAGCGGGCATTCCTTCTCTGGGGGTGTTCTTTAGTGAGATAAATCCGGCGGTAATAAATAAGACTACGATAATGTTAACTAATAACTTTCGGTTAATAAAAAAGGCAAACATTTTATTTTTCCCCACTTACGATAAAACTTCAAAATACTTTCAGTAAAATGTTTTAATCGGTTATTAAGTATTCTATAATTTGACTTAAATTAAGTCAAGGATTTGTTTAGTGCCGATTTTGAGGTTTCACAATTAGGAATTAAAAATTTAAGATATTCGGAAAAGACTTGTATTTTGGAAGAAGTTCTTATATAATTTTTAATAAGTCAACAAAACAAAAAGGAGCAGAAAGAATGCCTTTTTATTACAAGTTAAAAAGAAAATTTAAACAAAAAGAAAGAAGTAGAGTAGCAGGTAAGATAATTGATTTAAGAACACAGCTAAAAAAAGAAATTCCCCGCAAATTAGTTGATGATACCCTGTTATTGGC
>JAGLYT010000076.1 GCA_023132075.1 bacterium | reverse complement strand
AAAAAAGAAGAAGAGATGCGCAGGAGGGTAGAGGAAGAAAGAATAGCAGTTGAGAAAGAAAAAGAAGAAGAGAAGCGCAGGAAGGAAGAGGAAGAGAGAATAGCAGCTGAAGAGGAAGAGAGGAGCAGGAAGGAAGAGGAAGAGAGGAGCAGGAAGGAAGAGGAAGAGAGGAGCAGGAAGGAAGAGGAAGAGAAAAAAGCCGCTGAGGAGAAAAAAGAAGAAGAGCACAAGAAAGCAGAGGAAGAGAAAAAAGCAACTAAGGAGTTTAAAGAGAAAAAAATGCATAAGAAAAAAGAAAAAGCTTTTAGCCGATTTGAGCATGGGGGAGAAAGTATACTGATAGTTGATAATGATCCCCAATCAACAAAGTTTATGTCTGACGTTTTGAGAAAGAAGGAGTGTGTTGTTACTTGTGTTTTTACCCGGGAAGAAGCGATTGAAAAGGTTGGTAAAATTATTTTTAATGTAATAGTGGTTGATTATCAATTGTCTGATGGGGATGGGTTAGAAACAATTAAAAAACTTAGGGATATTGATAAGGAAGCCTATTATATAATTGTAATTGATGAATCTTCTAAAGAAAACTTGGAAGAGGAAATAAGAGATTATGCTAATGCCTGTTTAGTAAAACCTATTTCTGCCAGCCAATTGAAGGAGGCGATAGCAAAAGCAATAGAAAAAGAGGATAATGTAAGTCAAGAGATTGTTTCTGGTGCAGCAAAAGAAAATCTTGAACAAATAACAAAAGAATTTTTGAAAGCAAGTGGAAATAGGTATCACATAATCAGAGAAATAGGGGTAGGAGGATTTGCTTCTGTTTATAAAGCGTGGGCAATAAACCTGGAAAAATTCGTTGCGGTTAAAAAAATACACAAATCTTTTTCTCAGGAAGCTAGATTTCTGGATATGTTTAGAGATGAAGCGGTTAATAGTTCTAAGTTGGAACATGAAAATATTGTTAGGGTTATTGATTTTTTAAAAACAGCGAATAACATTTATTACATTATTATGGAGTATGTCAAGGGTTGTAATTTGTACGATCTCCTTGAAAAATGCCAGGAACAGGAGAGAAAAATATCTTTTGATTTAGCATCGCATATTGTCAGTGAAGTTTTAAAGGGCCTTAAATATGCTCACTCTAAAGTAGATGAAATTACAGGCGAGCCGTTGGGGATTGTTCACCGTGATATTTCTCCCGGGAATATTATGGTTTATTTTGACGGAAGGATAAAAATTACCGATTTTGGAATTGCTAAAGCAACTACCCGTTATATAGCTAAGGCAAAAAAAGGAGCATTAAGAGGAAAGGTTGCGTACATGTCCCCTGAGCAGGCGAGGGGAGATGTTGAGCTGGATTATCGTTCTGATATTTATTCTATAGGAATAGTTTTATATCGATTATTAACGGGACAATGGCCGTTTGAAGGTAGTACTGATTATGATGTTTGGGAAAAAGTAAAAAAAGGCAGAGTAAATTTGCAACTTTTAAAAGAGACGGGGGTTCCTGACAACTTAGCGAAAACGGTAACAAAATCTTTAAAGAAAGATAGAGAAAAAAGATATCAATATGACGAAGATATCTTTGTTGATTTACAGGAATATCTTCATAAGCAAAAAAAATATTCTCATATGTTGAAGGGGGAATTCAAAGAATTTATATATGGAAATTTAAAAAACGAAATACAAAGAGAGGAAGAAAATTCAAAAAAAGAGAGTAATCGTTCTCGTAGAGCAGCAATTGAGCAGGAAACAACCGTAGAAAAAGTTAAAGCTAATGATTCCTCGGCAAAACAAAAACCATTTTTTGTTTTACCTGAAACTGAAGAAAAAGAAACACAAAAAGAGATAAAAAAAGAAATGAATGAAGTTGAAAAGGAAGTTAAAAAGGAAGTTAAAAAGAAAGTTAAAAAGAAAGGTGAAAAGGAAAAAATAGCAATAGAGGGAGAACCAAGAGAAAAAACCGTATTTGATTTTGTTCTGGATACAGCTAATAGATATAAAAAAATGATTATTAGAGTTTCTCTATCTTTGTTAATTGGTGTAATTGGTTTTGTGGCTTTGGATACATTTCAACACTGGACTTCTTTAGGAACTGAAATCTATAACTTTTTTTGGCCTCCCACTCTTAGTGTTGATACTATTCCTTCAGGGGCTTCAGTTTCCCTTGTTAGCGATAATATGGAAAATGTGTTGAAAAATAATGCTTTTTCACCGGTTTATATTTCAAAAATTTTGCCCGGTAATTATACCTTAATGTTAAAGAAAGAGGGATACAAAGATATTGAGCGCAGAATAACGGTATTTGGGATTGAAAAAGGAAAACAGGATATTAAACTTGATGGAGTTGATACTACAGATAACGATAAGAAAAATAAGATGAATTTAATTGCTATTCCTTTTGAGATTGGGTTAGAAATTAATTCACTACCCGAAGGTGCGGAAATTTATATTGATGGAAAAAAATTACCCGGAAAGACTCCTTTAATTCAAAATATAAAAGTGGGAGAACATACTGTTAAATTAGTTATGGATGGATTTAACGATTTAGGAAACATTGAAAAGATTACTATGCGGGGACAATGTAATGTAAATCTAGTTAAAGATGCATCCGATCAGGAAGGGATAGATCGTAGATATTGGGATATAAATTCGTCTGTTGTCGATGATGGTTTAATAAATTATACTTTGCTGGGGACCTTTTGGAAAGAAATATCCCTTAATTCTTCTCCTCAGGGGGCAGCTATTTATGTAGATGATTCAAAGACTGCCTGGGGGACTACTCCTCAGAAGATTAGTATTAAAATAGGAGAATATAAAATAAAGTTAGAAAAGCCTGAATTTTTGCCGTGGGTAAGCACAATTAAAGTTAATGCAGATACTGAAGTAAATATTAATCCGGTTCTTAAGAAATGGATTTATTTTTATGCTTATGAAAAGGGAGATCCTAAAAAGGATATTAATGCCAGCGTGTATGTAAAGGGAACGGCAATAAATGGTAAAAAGACCCCTTTTAAATATCCTCTGCTTATAAATGCTTATGACATAAGCTTTAAAAAGTTGCCTAAATATGAAAGTCGTTCTTTTAAAGTTAATATTAATGATAAAAAAGTTGTTAAAGCAATATTAAAACCAAAACCTATTGTGTTAAAGATAGTAGCTAAAAATATTGCAAATGAGCGTAATATTCATGATGCATATATCCTACTTAACAATAAATGGGTAGGGCAGACAAACGAAAAGGGTGTTTGGAAAAAATTTCTAAAGGCTGGTAAATACAAAATAAAAGTTGGGAAACAAAAAGAATATGAAGCGATGGAAGTAACTAAGGGGTTAAAATGGGGGGATAAGGAAGTAAAAGTATCTTTTTCTTTAATGGCGATTTCTAAGGACAAAGAAAAACTTTTTGAGAAAGGGGTTAAATATTATAAAGATGGTAAGTTGATAAAAGCAAAGAAAACTTTAAATAAATTGTTAAAAGTTAATCCAAATGATAAGAAAGCTCTAAAATATCTTGACAAGATTAATAAGGAGATTGCTAAAAAAGAAGCTGAAGAAATAAAGCGAAAATGTAAGATTCTTTCTGCTCAGGCAAAAGAAGATTTTAAAGATAAGAGGTGGCTTACAACTTATGATAAATATAGTCAGATATTAAATCTTAGTCCGGATGATAAAAAAATGGTAAATGATTCGGAAAGATATGTTACATACATAAACAAAATAATGGATAATATTGCACAAGGGGTTAGACCTGTAGATAGAAGTAAGGATCTTTTTTATGCTATAGGGTTTTGTTACTATCGAGATGGTGATTTTAAACGTGCTGTAGCTGAATGGGAAAGGGTTCTTAATCTGGATCCAGGAGATGCGGAGATAAAAGAATTCATAAAAAAAGTAAAAAGGAAGATGTAGAAAAAAACCCCTAAAATAAGAATGTGTTGGTTTTATTTGTGATAGGGGTGTTGGGACCGGACTTAGTGCCGGGTTGTTTGTGAGAGAGGTTTTTGTTTTAACTAAAATAAATATTAGTATAAGTTAAAAGAAAGGGGTTTGCTTAAAAATTTTTAACAGAAAAAATTTAGGGAGCCAGAATATCCCGTATTTGGGTTAAAAAAATTTGAATGGGAAATTCTGGTTTATTTAATTTATAAAGTTTCTTAGTACATTTTTTATTGGAAAAGGACTATCCTGTAGAAAATAGGGTGTATTAAATTAAAATTATAGATTGTTCAGACAGAAATTGGGTTAACGGGAATAATTTGCTTGTTATATGGACGGGTTTTGCCGGGATGAATATGTAAAGAATAACCGGGTATATTAGTAAAGTTTTTTGTTAAATTAGAGATTTTTAGTTTTAGGGATAGAAGGTTAAATTATGAGAAGAAGGGATGTTTTTAATTGAGGTGGAAGATTATTGAACTTAAGATGGAGATAGTGTTGGTTTAAATTTATATTTGATTTTGTTTTGTGATTTATCGATTGTTTTTGACGAATGTGGCATTAAGGGGCAATTTTTTTTTAGTATCTTAAATTTTTTCCTTGTCAAGAGAAAGAAAAATATTGTATACTTTCCTGTCTTTTTGATGATTACTGTTTAAAAGAACAAATATTAGTTTTTTTGTGACAGAATTTATGTTTAGAGAGATTTACAATAAGGTTCAAATTAAAAGGAGGTTTTGGTCAAATGGTTTTTTACGAAATTATGGTTGTTTTTAATTCCCGGATAAATTCTGAAGATGTGGATAATTTGATGGGCAAGCTTAAGGAAATTATATCGTCCAATGGTGGAGAAATTTTGTTGTGTAATCACCTAGGGAAAAGACTGTTGGCATATGAAATTAAAAAGTGTACGGAAGGCAATTTTTTTTGTTTGGGAATTACTGCTCCTCCTACGATTTCATTTCTGATAGAAAAGTATTGTAAAATGACAGATGAGATAGTTCGGCATATGATTGTTAAGAAAAAAAATATTTCTGTTAAAGATGATGCTTCTTCAAGAGAGAATGTTTCTATTTCCGGGGAAGAAGAAAATAGTCAGGAAAAACAAGTAGAAATGAGTAATGTTGCTGAAGAAAACAATATAACTGAAGAAAATAAGTAGAAGGGGGGAAGAAGGGATGGCAGGTAAGGGTAGCGTGAATAAGGTAATATTAATGGGGCATCTTGGAGATAATCCCGAATTGAGATATACTCCGGCAGGTGATGCTGTAGCAAGTTTTAGAATTGCGACCAACAGGGTTTGGAAAGATAAGGAAGGTAAACAACAGACAAAAACTGAATGGCATAGAATAATTGTCTGGAGAAAATTAGCGGAAATTTGTAGTGAGTATCTTAAAAAGGGAAGTCATGTTTATGTAGAAGGAAGATTGGAAACCCGTTCCTGGGATGATAGTAGCGGGAATAAAAAGTATATCACGGAAGTTATAGTAAGTACTATGCAGATGCTGGATGGAGCCCGGGATTTGTCGACAGCTGAAAATAAAACACAATCTCTTAATAAACAAAGCGAAAAAATAGAGGAAGAAATTCCTTTTTAGTGTGTTTTATTATTGCAGAAAAATTAAAGTTCAAGGCAGGGAAAATTAGTGTTGTATATTTTATAAATTTATATGAAGAGGGTAGAAATATGCTTAAAAGAAAGTCTACGGGAATTGGCAGAAAAAAAGGTGGTTTTAAGAGAAAAAATTTTTTTAGAAAAAAAGTGTGTCGTTTTTGTGCGAAAAAAATAGATGAAGTTGATTATAAAGATGTTCCAATACTTAAAAGGTATGTAACAGACCGGGGGAAGATATTGTCCCAGAGAATCTCCGGTGCCTGTGCTAAACATCAGCGGCGATTGTGTAAGGCGATAAAAAGAGCAAGGATTGTAGGATTACTGCCTTTTTCTTCGGCGTAAATAATCGCTTTTACAATAAAAGATTTGTTCTTCGGATGAAAATTCGAGGAATATTATTGTAGTTTTTTTTGGATGGGTCATGTAGTATTTGAGATGTATGTTTTAAAAAGGGAAAATTTGTTAGAAAGTAGATATATAAAAGAAAGATTAATGTTGAGATTAATTAGTTTAGTATCTGTGAGCATGTTGGGTGCGGTATTGTTTAGTAGCGCAATTTTTTTGCCTGTAGTTGGGTTTTTCTTTTATTTTTTTTCAATTTTACCATTTATTTATTTGTTTCTGGATGAAGGTTATAAAAGAGCATTTCTTTCTTTGTTGATTAGTTCACTAGTTATTTACGTTTCATGGGGAAAAATTTATACTCTTTTTTTTCCCCTGGTTTTTGGAAGCATAGGATTATTTTTTGGATATAGTATAGAAAAGAAGTATTCTGCTTTGTGGTTGGTGGTTGGGGGAAGTTTATTATGTTTTGCAATGTTTTGTTTTTTTGAATTTATATCCTTATCTTTTTTTCACTATGATGTTTTTGGCCGGATGGTGGAACATTTAAGGATTTATGACAGCCGGATTTTGGAATTTTATAAAGAAGTTGATATCCCTCCTGATGATTTAGAGAATCTATTGTTTTTCCTGAAAGAAAAAATGGAGTTTTTAGAAGATATATTTTTTTCTGTCATTGTCTTGGGTTGTTTTCTGGGAGTATTTATGCTTTATAAAGTAGCTCGGGCCTTATTTACTAAATTAGGATATTACTTAAGAAATCTCCCTTTATTTTCTTTCTGGCGTCCTGAAGAAAAATTGATTTTTGGGTTTATTGCCGGAGGGGTGTTTTATTGGGTAGGATTTTATAGTAATTGTAATTTTGTGAAATTTCTCGGACAAAATGTGTTGGTGATATACATAGTGCTTTATTTCATTAGTGGGTTATCTTTGTTGAGTTATTTTTGCAAAAAATACAAAATACAAAAAATGACGAAATATTTATTTTATGCGTTGACTATTTTGCAGCCTATTTTATTAGTAGGTTTCGGATTGATGGATGTATGGGTTGATTTTAGAAAAAAACACGAAAACAAAAAAAAGAATTGTTTTATAGACATTAATAAAATGAAATAATAATACATAAACTATATGTCCAATAGGGTATGTTGTGAAAAAGGGAGGATTTTATGGAAGTTCTACTTAGGAAAGAAATCACAGGTTTGGGTAAAGAAGGTGAAAAAGTAAATGTGGCCAAGGGATATGCCAGGAATTTTCTTTTGCCCAGGGGATTCGCTGTAGAGGTTTCTTCTGCAAATTTAAAAAGAATAATAATTGAGAGAAAATTAGAAGAAAAAAAAGAGATTAAATTGGTAAAGGAAGCGCAGGAATTTATTAAAAAATTAGAAAATGTTTCCTGCACGATTTCAGTTAAAACAGGTGAAAG
>JAGLYT010000075.1 GCA_023132075.1 bacterium | reverse complement strand
AATTTAGCTTGTAAATTTTGCTATGCTTCCTGTGGATGTACTAAAAAGCAAAACAGAGAAGAAATAAATACAGAGGAAATTAAAGAAGTACTTAATATCATCAAAAATGAAGCAGAAGTCCCCTCTGTGAGTTTCACCGGGGGGGAGCCTACCTTACGGGATGACCTTAAAGAGTTAATTAGCTTTGCTAAATCGTTAAAAATGTGGACTAATTTAATTACTAATGCCACGCTTATTACTAAAGAAAAAGCCCAATCCTTTAAAGATGCGGGATTAGATTCCGCTCAGGTTAGTTTAGAAGGAGGGAATCCTGTTTTACATGATGCTATTGTTCAAAAATCCGGTGCTTTTATTTTCACGATTGAAGGACTTATGCATTTAAAGAAAGCAGGAATCAGGGTGCATACCAATACTACTATTTCCCGTTTGAATAAAGAAGAACTTTTTAATATTTTAGATACGGTAAAAGATTTAGGTATGGACCGCTTTTCTATGAATATGCTCACCCCGCAGGGTTCGGCATTGAAGGACTTGAATAAAGTTTTAATAACTTATTCGGAAATAGGAGAGGTCGTTTTAGAAGTTTTTGAATATGCTAAAAAATTAGAATTGGAATTTATGTGGTATTCACCTACGCCAATGTGTATTTTTAATCCCATTGTGCATGGATTGGGGAGTAAAGGGTGTGCGGCTTGTGATGGATTGTTGAGTATTGCCCCGGACGGAAATATTCTTCCCTGTTCCAGTTTCCCTAAGCCAATGGGAAAGATTTTGGAGATGAAGGGCAGATTTAAAGAGGTGTGGAGAAGTATGGATTTTGAATTTTTTCAGAAGAAGCGTTTTGCTCACCAAAAATGTAAAGAATGCCGGCATTTAGCTATTTGTAACGGGGGATGCCCCCTTTATTGGGAGCAGGTAGGTTTTGAAGAAATTCTTCAGCAAAATAAGGAGGTTGTGGTGTGAGTATTTTTCCCGATCCTCAAAAACAAGGGGATATTCAGTTTCTTTTTGCTAAAAAATTATCCTATTCTACCCGGATGAAATTTGTCTTGTTTTTTATTGTCATTGGGCTTTTGATTCAATTATTTTTTCATTTTTGGTTCGGGCTTATTTTTTTAGGGCTCGGAGTAAGTTTAAGTTTTATCAAAGGATATTTTGATAAAACGATTGTCGTAAGCAAAGGAAAATGGACGCAGGTTACCCCCGATGAATACAAAAAAGTTAAAACCAAACAAGAACAACTAAAAAAATGGGATACAGATGCTTTTGATATTACTAATCCTTTAGGTGTGGTTGTTTTTATATTAGTAGCTTTGATTGGTTTTGCAGTTTGGTTCGGACTTTATTATATTTTAGAAGAATTGAAGCTTGCTTTATATTGGACTATAGATGTGTTCGTCCTTTTTGGTTTTCATTGGATTACAGGGATAAGGACTTTTTTGAAAAGAGACAAGTTAATTATAAAAATTAATTCTCTGGAAAAGATTATGGCTGCGCTGGCTAATCCCAGTGATATTCAAGTTTTGCCAATGCTTTCTACCAGAGAAATCAAAGGGAAAGGCCGTATTCCGGATGATGCCCGGCTGATGATACGGTTTCTCAATGCTCCGGAATGTTTTTTGGGAATGCAGGTTCAACTCTCTATGAATAATGTGCAGGGAAAAGATTATCCTTATCTTTATTGTGTTTTGATTGCCAAAAAAGAAGCAGGATTTTTTCTTAAAAAAGAACAGTTACTTGAAAATCCGCCGAAAAAAATAGTTTTTGAATTGCAGGCATCAGGAGATGTTGATGTTCTGGTAATTCGCCAATATACCACCAAAAGATCCGGATACCATACTAACTTGAAAAAGGCTGTTTATATTGTAAGGGAAACAATTTCTTTAACCCGCCGGTTATTGAAAAATAATCCTCCGGGAAAAAAATAAGATAATAATTAAATAAGTGGAAGATAAATTTATTCATCTTCTTCAAAAACATATCCTACTCCTTTTAAAGTTACAATTTTCTTTCCATAAGCACCTAATTTTTTCCTTAATTGTTTTACATGAGTATCGATAGTTCTTGAACTCTTAAAATATTCGTACCCCCAGACATTTTCGACTAAAAAAGTACGATTTAATACCCGGCCTCTTTTTTTAATGAAAAGAACTAATAAATCAAATTCCTTCGGAGTTAAGTAAATTTTTTTATTATGTAGTAAAATTTTTCTTCTGTCTAAATTTATAGAAAGTTTTTTATAAGTTAATATAAAATCATTATTTTCTACTATACCTTTTTTTCTTCTCAGAACAGTTTTAATTCTTGCTAATAACTCCCTTTCTCTGGTGGATTTTGTTATGAAATCTTCTGCTCCCAATTCTAATCCCAGGACTTTATCAAACTCAGCTCTTTTATTACTTAAAAATATTAGAGGTATATTTGCGGTAGTTATTTCACTTTTCAGATTGCGGCAAAATTGAAAACCATCCATTCCCGGCATCCTTATATCTAAAAGAATCAAGTCTGGTTTAGCCTGTTTAATTTTTTCCAGGGCTTCTTTGGTGTCTTTTGCATAAGAGACAACAAAAAGGTTTTCCTCTAAGATTACCTGTATTGTTCGAAAAAAATCTATTTCATCATCAACAATCAAAAGTCGAACAAATTGCATAAAATCACCTAGCTATTAGGGATGAAAAATAAAAATGAGCTCCCTTGATTGATTTTACTTTTAACCCAAATCTTTCCTTTGTGTGCTTCGATAATACTGTTACATATACTTAGTCCTAAACCTGTTCCATCAATTCGGTTGATATTTTCTCTTTGAACTCTATAGAATTTATCGAATATTTTAGTAAGATATTTTTGAGGAATTCCACATCCTGTATCACTCACTGAAACTTGAATGCCTGTAATTTGTTTGCTTACTTCTATACATATTTCTCCTTTTTCAGTATATTTTAAGGCATTGCTTACCAAATTCATAATAAGTTGTCTTATTTTTTGTAAGTCAGCATTAACAAAAAATTCTTCCTTTACATTTTGAATCCGCATTATTACATTTTTTTCTTTTGCAGAAAAAGAAAAAAATTCTATTACTTCTTTTATAAGAGTGAGTATATTAAATTGCTCTTTAAATAGTTCCGATTTAGCTGACTCGATTTTGGCTACATCTAATAGTGTGGTAATATATTTTGAAAGCCGGTCCACATTATTTTGTGCAGTAAGTAAAAGTTCAATTTCAGTTTTGTCCCGATTTTCTTTTTTCTTTTTCAGTACATAATTGATACAATTCCGGATGATGTTTAGGGGACTTTTCAAATCATGGGTTACACTGGAAGTAAAATCCTGTTTCATCCGGTCAAGTTCTTTTAATTTCTGAGTCATTTGGTTGAAAGCAGAAGCCAGTTGTCCTATTTCATCATTACTTTTTATTTCAATCTTTCGGTCTAATTTTCCTTCGCCTATCCATTTGGTATTTGTGGCTAAAATTTTTATGGGAGCTATAATCATATTACTTAAGAATATTGCACCCAATATTCCCAGAAATATACCCAGCATTGATATTAAAACGATTATTTTCTTGCTTTTAACGAAGGATTCACTTATAAGTTTCCGTAATACTTCATCGGAAAAACCTATTATTGCTGTCCCTATGTTTTTATCTTTTACTGAAATATTGGAAGATAATTCCTGGATTATTTTTTTATTTTGGAAATATGAGCGAAAGACGATAACTCCCTTTTTTTTTATAGCAAAAAAATCTTGATTTTCAATTTCTTTACCTATTAAAACAGGGTTGTCACAAACCTTTATTTTTCCTTTGTCGATATATAAAAGATATTGTATTGCCGGTGTATTCTTGATGACTTTTACATAATTGAATAAACCTAATTCTTCTTCGTTAACATAAGAGTCTTTACAAACTTGAATAAAGCCATTAAGTAAAGTAATTTGCTTGTCTTGTATATCTTCAGCAACTAATTTTCTCTCGGCTCTTAAAATAAAAAAACTGACCAACGAGATTATTAAAATGTTTAAAATTGAAACCAATAGGCTGAATTTTAATTTTATACTCATTTGGCTTTTTCTATAGCTAATTCTTTTCTAGATTTAATTAAACTATTAATTACTTTTTCATTATTTGGATCGATAGTTAAAATTTCTTCCCATATTTTGATGGCTTCCGGTAAAGTTCCTTGCATATATTTCATTACCCCTTGTTTATAAAGTTTGTTAATTTGATCTTCATCCTCTTTATCGATGGAAATAGTGTCTTTTTCCAGGTGCATTCGGGCTCGTTTTTGATAAACTCTTAAATTTTCGTTTTCCGGATCCAATTCTAAGGCATTACTGAAACATCCCATGGCCTTTTTAAAATTCTTCAGACGATATTCAATGATTCCTTTACTGATGAGTTGTTCTATTTTTAATTTTTGTTCCTGTGAACTTGTCTTATTAATGCCCGCTTTGGATTCAGTTTTTGAAATTTGTTTCGATTCCAATTTTCGTATAATCTTCTCGAGTCTTATTTTTGACCGGCGAATATAGAGCTTTGTTTCCTCAGTGGGATATAGCCTATATGATGATTGAAAGTACAGGATGGCTTCTGAATAAAGTTGCTGTTTAAATAAATCTACACCTGTTTTAAGTAAAACGTTTGCTTTATTTATCTTTTTTGTTATTTTTCGCTCTTTTTCTTCTTTTAGAATTGTTTTTATTTTATCAAGATAAATGCTTACTTCTTGGAAATGGGGATTCAATACTGTAATTTTACTCCATTTATTTATGGCATTTTTATAATCGTGCTTGCTATAACTTACAAATCCTTGTGCATAGTAATAATCTTGTGATTTTGCTTCCTTTTTAATCATTTCTTTTATTTGTTTTAAAATCAATTTCCTCTTTTTTTTACAGTTAATCATAATCTTAGGAAAGTTTGCTGGGTTTGCTTTGAGTATAGTTCCAAATGCTTCATAGGCTTCTATTAACCGATTATTTATGAATAAATTTAACGCCTGATTGTATTCTTTTTGTAATTTAATTTTATTTTTCTTTTCCATTTCTTTCTTTTCTCTGGCAATTTTTTTTCCTTGTTGGGTAAGATGCCTGTTTTCACCAAACTTAATATCCAAAGAAAATAAATGTGAGCCCAGGGTTCCTTCTATTCCGGATAAAGGATAATTAAAAGCATAATTGATTTGAAATTCTCGGAGTTTATCGAATTGGTAACCTAATCCTAAAGCAATCATCTTATATTGGTCATTACCAATACTAAATCCCCCTCTTAAATTAAACCCTTCCAGTGTTTTTTTAAGCTCATTCTCAAAACCTGCATTTATTTCATAATTCTTATTCCGGAAGACAACATCCGTTCCTATTTTTAAGTTTGGTGTAAATTGACGAAAATAAGCTAATCGGGCAGTCATGGGTAATATACTTTTATCCAGCAGGCCAACATCGGGTTGGGTTAAATCCTGGAAAGACAAACCTAAAAAATGTTCCTCCAGATTTAATAAAAAGCCCAAATCAGAAGTAATTTTTGTTACTTCTTTTTTAGTATTGAAAGCAGGAATTATTCTCGTCCATTCGTTGGAAGCATATCTTTTACATCTTGCTTTTAAATTTGCCCCTATCGATAAGATTTTAAATATTCTATATCCATATCCTGCAATGAAAGTATTTTCGTAATAAAGTTCTGAAAAGTTTTTTGCATACCAACCCAGGCCAACACTATGTCGTTTATTTATAGGGAATACGAAGGCAAAAGACTGATTGGATAGAGTTGAATCGTCGTCTAATCCGCTGTAAAGAGTGGAGTACATACTGGCAATTTCTATTTGTTTAATATTGACTAAACCGGAAGGGTTGAAAAAAAGAGTATAACAGTCGTCGGCAATAGCCGAATAGGCTTCAGCCATTCCGGATTGTCTTGCTCCGATTTGAGTGTCTTCAAAGGAAGCTAAAACCATTTGGGGGAAGAGTATAAATATTGAAATAATAAAAAAATGTTTTTTCACATTTTTACCTTTTTATATCTTTAGTTCCATAGCTACTTATTCTAAATATAAGTTAAGAAAGGAAAATTGTCAATACTGTCTTTTTTATATGTAGATAAATATATGTTAACAATTCATTCTTGAAAGGGGGTATTTCTATTGAGATAAGGATTACATGTAATTACTTAATGTGTTAAAAATAAAAACTTACTCTAAAAAGAGCAAGTTTTTAAAAGGACTTATTAAAAAAAATAATTTATGGGTGAATTTTTATTTGGCTAATACCAGCGTACCAGTATAGTTTTTATTTCCTATTTTCAATTGGTATATATACCCTCCATCCTCGGTTATTTCTCCATCATTATTCTTGCCGTCCCAATAAATAGTTTCTGAGGGAGCAAAATTTTTTTGGGAAATGAGTCTTCCTTTTATACTGTAAATTTCCAATTTAACTGATTTGCCTTGTGGATTATCGATATTAAAATAGACCTTATCATACGGTGGATGGGTGGGGGTAAAAGGATTGGGGGAGAGGGAAACTTTTTCATTTTCCTTTTTAACGGCGATACTTCCACTTATAAAATTCACATTCTGAATTACCGGGGTAAGGGATGCATCGGTTGTTTCCAACTCTAATTTCCATTGTCCATATCTTTCTCTGTTTTCTAATGGTAAATCATAGATTATTTCACTTCCTGCATTTGCTTGAATAAGGGTCCAATCTGTCCATGAATCACTCATTCCGTTATCAAAGGAAGTTCTTGCATATATATCGACATTTGTAGTTGGTGGAATATCAACATTACAACTAATTTGCTTCCACACATCACCGGAAACGCCAATTTCTTCGGCATCTTTTGCAATAGAAACAAGATTACCTGTTGTGTAATGTGTGTTGTCGTGAATTTGACTTATTTCGGCAGGAGTTAATGTTTTATTAAAAATCCAGATTTCATAGATTGTTCCTGTAAAATAGGTTGATGGGGTTATTTTCCCTATTTCGATTGTCCCTGGCGATATTCCAATATTGAGTGTTTCATCAAAACTGTTTCTAAGTGATTTATTAACATAAAAGCATTTTTTTTCTCCATCGTAAGAAACTGCGACGTAATACAGGGTATTTGTAGCCAAATTTGAATTTGTTGTGTGGTGATCTGACCAGAAAATACCGTATTGCCATCCGAACAGCAGTTCATCTAAGTGTAGGCCGAAGTAATAGTGGTCACCTGAATTTTGTCCAATAATTATACTGTAGGTCTGAGCAGTAGATGTTGCATTAATCCATGCAATAAATGTTACATTATTAGAAGCAAGATTAAGAGCGTGGTCAACGGAAATATAATCCCCGGGGTCATCAAATAGGACTCCCATTCTTCCATTATGAGTTACCCATGTCGGGGCACCCTGAAGTGTTCCATCAGCTTTGTTGTTTGATTCATCATGCACTGTTGTTCCGGAAC
>JAGLYT010000074.1 GCA_023132075.1 bacterium | reverse complement strand
TTTTTCAAAAGAAATAGAAACAGGACAGGGTTTTTCACTATTAAAACGATGTTCCAATTTTGCCGCTTCTTTAGGCCAGGCTGTAATTTTAACTATTCTTTCTTCAGGCATAATTTCTCCTTTTTAATAAGAGCTGTTTCATTTTAATTTATTTTTTCAAAAAAATCAATCTTTTATCTCTTATCCCGCTCAATATAATCCTGCAGAGTTTATGAAGAAAAACAAACCTCCACTACTGCCGCTTCATTATTCCCGCCTTTAATCTCTATCGCCGTAACTCCGGAGCGGGAAATAAAAATTTCTTTTACTTCATTTACAATGTCCTGAGAAAATTGGTTAGCCAATGTACTTCCGGTATAGACAGAAAAATCAAGGGTCTGACCGGCATAATTATTGACTGTAAGTTTTACCTGATTTGCCTCCTGAGGAAGATCTATGCGGATACCTTCCCCCGAAAAAGCTAATTTTATTCGGCCGGCAGGCTCTCCGAAATCTACTGTCCGTAATTTGTCTCCCAGCGGAGTAAACTTAAATTCCTGATAGGTAAGTGCTTCTGTAAATTCCATTCCCTTTTTTAACTTATTAAAATCAACACAAACCGGCCTAACATTATTATCCTCTTCACGGCAATTAGATATTCTGGTTTCCCCCTGCAAACCAATATTGGCTACCGGACGGTCGAAAATGTCGATAGCAATAGCATATTTGCTTTTTACACAAATTGGTTCACACATTTTAATACATACCGGGATTGTTTCCTTTGCTATAACATTCATCGCCATATCTACATGAAGCGGCTCTTTGGGATTAGAATGAACGATTACATTAGCCGGAGTTTTTTCAAAAGAAATAGAAACAGGACAGGGTTTTTCGCTATTAAAACGATGTTCCAGTTTTGCCGGTTCTTTGGGCCAGGCTGTAATTTTAACTATTCTTTCTTCAGGCATAATTTCTCCTTTTCAATAATAAATTTTATTTCTTTAAACCTATTTTCTTTTACTTTTCTTCTTAATCTTCATTTTTTTTCGTTTTAGTTTAGCATCTATTTTCCCTTCCACCCGGCTCAATTCTTTCTTAACATCTTCAGCTTTTTTGAGCGGACGCTTTTCTCCTCCTGCTTCCTCGGAAATACACAGATTGAGCAACAAACCTTCACCGCCTCCTCCGGAAAAGAAAAGAGATGCAGTTCCTACCGTATTTACTTCCAGAGTATAAGCTTCCCCCTGAGCAGCAGGCGTAGCCACCTCTCCTACGGTATTACCTTCTGCATCCAGAGCCTTTAAGACAATAGCACGCTGGGTATAAAGTCCAACATGGGCAAAAACGGCATCAGCTACAAAGGGCAACAAAACCTGCATTCCCTCCCGAGGAATAGCCAATTTACCCTGACCTTCCGGCGAACCCCAGATTATAATGCGTAACTTTTCCTGATTCGCGGACTTAAAAACAAAACCGTTTTTTTCATAAACAGTACCCACTTCTCCGCCTTTTTTCTCCTCTGCCCAATCAACACATATCTCCCGTAATTCCGGCTCAGGCTGTTCTATTGTTTCCGGTTCTTTTAACGGACAGGGATAAGGACTTAAAACAACATCGTCAAAATAAGCAGCCGTGTTTTGTGTTTCACCGACTACTTCAAGAAAAATAGTAATAGCCCGCTTTTTCGCTGTCACCCGCCAGACTAATTGTGCCCAATTATGCCGTTGATTTCTTTCAACCCATTCTACATCAGCTGAGGCAGGATCAGTACCCCCTAAAGGATCTATTCCCAAACGGCACTTACCCCCTGTTCTTTCATCTATATGATACCAGACCGATACCTGATAATCCCAATTAAGATTAGCTCCTACCCGTTGATAAATACCGGCACTAAATTTACCCACCCCTTCTATTTTTTGAGAACGCTGTCCACCGTGAACAACAAATTCTTCAGCATTAAAAAATGCTGTACTAACATCCACAGCTTCTACCATTCCCAATGTATGTGTAGATGTACTATCCGGATAAGGTTCCCAATGATTGGCTACCGTTCCCATCTTAAGGTTACGAAAACCAGACTCAAAATCACGGTTTAAAACATCCACTACCCGCACGGTAATAACATCTCTACCAACTCCTCCATCGTCATCAATAACCACACACTCTACCCAATAGGTCCCACAACGATTATAGGTATGGGTAGCAACCACAATGCCCGTACCCATAGGCGGTTCATTTTTCTCCCGGATAACAGCCGGATGAGGAGGCGTACAATCACCGAAACTCCAGTGACCAATGTGCTGGTCACACCATCCCGGATCGGTAAAACGCCCTACCAGAGTAATCGGCGTACAAGCATAAGCAAACATATCCTCTCCGGCATCTACTGTCGGTGCTACGTTAAGCACAGTAACCTTAAGCGTATCTTCTCTAACCCCACCGTTATTATCGCGCATGCGTAAGGTTACGGTATATTCTCCCTGGTCACAATAGGCATGACTGCCGGTAACAACACCCTCTGCCTGAGGCGGATTATTGGTTTCGGTAATCACTCCCTCTACAGGAAGTGAATCATCTCCAAAATCCCAGATAGCTTCATGAGTATCCGGCCATTCCTGATCGGTAAACTTACCGGAGAATAAAATCTCTTCCCCTTCATTGACCACTTTATCCTCTCCGGCATCGACTAACGGCGGTACATTTTCCGCACGAACCAAAACAGAATTATGAGTAATTGCCCCCCCGGGTTCGTTAACCGTAGAGGTTAAACGAACACGATATAAACCATTATCGTCGTATTTACGGCTCGCAAGGTGTCCCAGAGAAGTAATTCCTGCTCCAAAATTCCAGTGATAATCGATTTTTGGATTGCCGGGACCGGCAAAAAAATCAACAGGAAGCCCCCCTGCAAAACACGAATAAGGGCCACCGGCACAAGCCGAATCGGTTAAAGTAAGACTGTAAGGAGTAACTATCATTATTGAACCTGAAAATAAAAGGCCGTTAGAATCAATACCTACTGCTTCCTGAAAGGTAGAGATAACTGTCCCAATTCCCTGTAATTCCTGAGGCCATGCTCCTAATACCTGTAATTCATCGGCCACCTCATCTTCCATCACTGCTCCACCAACACGTTCAGCAACACGTTCAACTACCACAGTAACTACTACCATAATAATTCCGACAATCAGACCAAAAATAAAACCCAATACGGCAATAAGCCATGCCCACCAGGGCAAATCTACATCATCATCATGAAGGTATGGTTCCAGATTTTGACCGCCGGAGCTGTCCGGAGGATTCCATCTAAGCTTTATGTCTGCCCAAAAACTGCAATCTGCATCGGCTTTGCAAAAAACATCATAAACCGTTACATCCCCCCAGAAATGAATAACATCAGATTTTAATTCATGATCAAGCGATTTCAATCTTGCATCATGTCCTTCTATATTATTGAAATCCTGGGGAACCCCTCCGAAACCATCGGGTTCAGGAGCAGCAATAATCTCGTCAATTGTCTGGTTGACAAAATCCGCATCCAGGGCAATAGCAAAGGACTGGTCAGAGGGAACGAAATTAATCAAAAGATTCTCATCAGCACCCGTTCCCGGATTAATCCCTATAGCCAAAGCATCGGCTAAAGCCTTGGGACGAACCTCTCTGATTTCTACCGGGGAATCTTCCGGGGTTTCCGGTGTCCAGGCCCCCATGTAACGACGATTGAGCAATTCCTGATGCACCTGGTCACCGATAAATTGTTCTATTTGGGTTACTGTAGGATAGTCAATTTTTATTTCTCCGTCATCATCTCCCATCCCCTGAACCAGCGCTGTTCCCTGAAGAGTAATCTGAGTTATAAATAAAACATCAAGGTCTATTCCTAAAGCGGCTGCTCCTATTTTATTTAAATTATAATTAGTTCCTTCAGTTCCTGAAGCAGGAGCTAAATCCTCTACTGTAACCACTGCTGCACTTAAAGTAGCGGTAATTCTTCCTGAAGTCTGCTCATAAGGAGCAGTAATAATTATTCTGGCGGTTACTCCCATAGGGGAAAGAACAGTAGTATAAGAACAATTTACATCACTTAACCTTAAATGAACAGGTATGGATATGGCAACATGATTTGGGTCGGGACGCTGTACAGTAATCTGCCGTGCCGGATCAGAAAGATCATCAAAAAGTTCAATAAAGGCATCGAAAGTAAAAGCATTCCAGCTCTGATCCTCAAGGGTAATAGTATGCGGAAAAGTATCTCCGTTCTGTTCATAAAGGTTATGTATATACTCGGCAATAAGGGTATCTGAAATCGGTTCAATAGGATCTCCGCTGGTAAGGGCAACAACTACCTTATCCCGGGGCAACCCCTCAAAAATAACCCCAACATTAAATTCTGTTTCCGGAATAATTCCAAAAGGAGCGGTTATATCAATATCCGCGGTCATATTAAATTGAGATAAAGAATCTACCGGTATAGTTTCTTGGTCCAGATCTACCTGAATCCCTGTTGCTAATCTTACGGTTACTCCATTATCAGCCGGTGCCATATCCAGACTAAGACCCTCCTGGGGAATACTAACCTGACCACTGGTTACCTGGTAAGTTCCAAACATTAACCCTTCCTCTATAACAACTTCATGGGGAATAGACCCCGCCTCACCGGTTCCTCCGTTATCCCAGGCTGCTTTAAGAATTTCATTTAAAACTAATACTATGACCTCTGCTACTACTTCAAAACCACGGGTATTAGGCATCTTCTACCTCCTCATGCTTGTGCTGTTCGGGAAAACGTACGCTCATTTTACTTATAGGAAATTTCTTTTTCCCTGCCTTGAGTTCTTCATAAAGAGACCGGGGAGCAAAACCAGAGCTGCCTGCCTGGATTTTACGATAAGACAATAAGGGAGCAATGACAGCATGTTTTTCTTTTAATCCTTCCAAAGGATCCACTTTTTCTACTTTTTTCTTTTTCTTCTTCTTTGCTATTGCCATCCCTTTTTGAATTACATTTAAATTAACCATTTCTTCCATCCCCTTAGGTTTGCGCATCTTTAAAGTTTTAAATAAAACCGTTTCCACTTCCTGAGGAGAATCAAGATCAAAAGTGCATCCTGCTGTTTTATAAATCTCCGTCTCTAATTCTGCCAAACGCTTGCGATCTTTAGGACGAAAACGAATAAATCTTCCCACTTTTTTTTGAACTTCAGGCGGTAAATTATATCCCAATTCCTCAAAAGCCAGTAAAGGATTAACTGCCGCACGAATAGCTAATTGTTTATTTTTATTAATCTCTTTTACAAATTCAGGTATAAGCCGGTGAAAATCTTTAAAATTTTCAATTTTTTTATTAACCTTTTTATCCTTAGTATCCATAGTTTCCCTTCCTTTTTTAAATAACTTTTTAAAAATATAAAAACCAATTTATATGTCTATAAAAACAAAAACATTCCTTTTTTTAAAGTCCGCACATAAACCATTACAATCACGATTTTTATCCTACCAGATTCCAAAAAAAATTTCAATATTAATATTTAATTTTTGCTGCAGAAAAACTAATTCGATTTTTTACTTAATAAGTTTAGCGGAAAATTACTTCTTTTCACTTAATAAATCCTGCAGATAAAACATCTTCATTCATCCTTAGTCTAAGAACTTTTCTATAAGGTTTATATGTTATAATTAAACCGAACAACAGGATTTAATCTCATATCCGTATATTCATCCTCACCCTAACTTCCGGGATACTTTCCTTTTCATCATAATAATTCCGGATTAAATTAATAAAAACAGCACTTGTTTCCTTAGATGTAGGGCACTCTTATCTCTTAATGGCTACTTCTGAATTATCCCATTGAACAATACCCGAAGATGCACGCAAACCAACTCCCCCGTTTAAAATAGGCTCAGGGTCAGTATAAACTATTTTTAACTGTTCATTGACCGAAATCTTCAACTTAGCTCCTTCTGCTTCTATTTTAAAGTCATTCCATTTCTTAATATTTCCGGCGTCAAAAGAATGAGCTAAACAGGAATGCCATTCACCCTCCTGCATTTTACTTAATTCCAGTGTTCCACTTTTTTTCAACATCAGCGCATAGAAATTTTCCGGAAAATTATTAGCCCTAAATTTAATCTGGGCTACATCCCCATCTTCCTTTCCCGATTTAATTATTTTCGCTGACACAGTGAAGGTATAATTACTCCAATCCTCACTACCCAAAGTGCTTTCTGCATAATTAGACCCTTTTAAATGTCCTTTTTTTACTTCCATATCCTGTTCCGAAAATAGCGCTTGCCAGTCACCCATATTCCGGCTAAAATCATTTTGACTTAAGATCACTTCAACAGTGTCTGCTTGCCCATTCTCTCTTTCTCCGGAAGGCATCCCCTTTTTTTTAGTCGTAATCTCTTCTTCAAAAGGTTTATCTGCCCCATGCATAGAACAAACAAGCACATTATATTGCGGACTATCTTCCGGATAAGGAACCCAGAGGTACTCTCCTCCACAGGGACATCGAGGTAAACCATCCAGGTATCCGGTATCAACCAATTCCCGTACACTTGCTGAATGTTTGCCCTCCTGGGCAAAGTATAAATCTTCCGTCCGTTCAATAAGGCGTCTGTTGGCTAAACAAACATTTTCCTGTGCTTTTTTATGAGCGTTAAAAAATTTAGGAACAACCGCAGTAGTCAATATACCGCCAATTGCTGCCACCAACATAACCTCAATTAAAATAAAAGCTTTTTTATTCATGAGCATTCCTCCATTTTTAAAATAATTAATATCAAAAATATTCATTTAATATGTTTCCGAATTCCCGGGTTCCCGACTCATAAATACTCTGTCACAAATAGTCATATACTCACTTCGTTCATGCCATACATTGTCATAAATCCCCCCAACCCCCTTTTTCAAAGGGGGAAAAATTGTCTTTCCTCTTTTGCCATTTGCAGTCTTTATTCTTTGTCTTTTAACTGTCTTTTATTTTATTCAGCCTTCCCCAAATTTTTTTCCACCTTTTCTATCAAATCACTAACTTCATAAGGTTTTATTATATAATCATCAGCTCCGATCTCTTTTGCTTTCTGCTTCATCCCATCCGAACTTGCACTCAATATAATCACATGTATCTTTTTTAACGACTCATTAGCTTTAATCCTGCGGCAAACCTCACCTCCATCTAATACCGGTAAATTTAAATCAAGAAAGATTAAATCCGGTTTTTCTTTCTCTGCCATTTCCAAACCTTCTGCGCCATCTACAGCTACTAAAATCTCATGCCCCGTTTTCTTTAACCTGAAAACAGTCATTTTTAAAACATCCGGCTCATCTTCTATCACTAATATGCGTTTAGCCATCTTCATCCCCCTCTCCTTTTTTTAAAGGTAATGTCCAGAGTTTTTAATAAAATTTTTTTTAACTTATAATTAATAACTGTAGTTTCTGTACCTGTCTTTATCTTTGTTTTTTGTAGTTAACTTATAACTCGTAACTAATAACTCATAACTGTAGTTTCTGTC
>JAGLYT010000073.1 GCA_023132075.1 bacterium | reverse complement strand
CCAAAAAGCTAATTTATTATCTTTAAATCTTTCCCAGAAAACTTTGAACATTTTTTTCTCCCAACATTTTCAACTCTACATATTATTTATACTTCACTCTCGGATCAACACAAAGATAAATAAAATCAGCAATTAAATTACCTACCAGTGTTAAAAAGGCGGTAATAATTCCTACCCCCATAAACACAGGCCCATCGTAAAACATAATTGCCTGATATCCCAATCTGCCCATTCCCGGCCAGGCAAAAATAATCTCAAAGATAAATCCCCCACCTATTAAACCCGGCAAAGATAATCCCAACAAGGTAACTATTGGAATAAGGGCATTACGAAGAGCATGCCTATAAATAACATTCTTTTCCGACAATCCTTTAGCTCTTGCTGTCCTTATATAATTTTGCCTGATTACTTCCAACATTGTATAACGAGAATAACGGGACAAATAAGCCAATCCACCAAAAGCCGAACAAAAAACAGGTAATATCAAATGTTTAATTAAATCCCACAGTTTCCCTAAAAAAGAAAAATTTTCATAGTTGAAAGAATGCATTCCGGAAACAGGCAGCCATCCTAATTTTACTCCAAACAATATCATAAGTAGTAATGCCAGCCAAAAAGTAGGAGTTGAAAATCCTACAAAAGTAAAAACAGTCATCCCTTTATCAAAAAAAGAACCTTGCTTTACTGCTGATTTGATACCAATGGGTAAGGCAATAAGGAATATAAGAAACAAAGAAAGAATATTTAACAGTAAAGTAGCCGGTAAACGCTCTAATATTTTTACTATTACTTTTCTACCATCTTTGAAAGAATTTCCAAAATCCAAAAAGATTACTCTTTTTAGCCAATTATAATATTGAATATGCCAGGGTTTATCTAAACCATATAAACTGTATAACCGCGCCTTACTATCCGCAGAAACATCAATATTCATACCAGCTACCGAATCAACCGGACTACCCGGAGCAAGATGTAAAACAATAAAACTTATCAAACTAATTCCTATTATTAAAGGTATCATCAAAAACATCCGACGAACAAAATAAGAAAACATAAATCATCCCCGCTACTCGTATTAAATATACTTTATATTTACCTGAAAACTTATTTCTCTGCCTGCAAAATTATATTTTTTTTACTTCCAAAATCTTTTTCACTAACTCGTTTGGGAATTTTTTTTTCTGATTGTTCTCAAAAAGAATTACCCGTTTTTTATTCAAGTTTATAAAAAATAACTTTCTTGTTTCTAAAATTAGTTTCACTAAATAAACAAAGGTTATTATCTAAATATTTTTTGAATTCTTTAAGTTCGGTTTTCGGAACTTTATGTGAATACAAAAGAATTAGTTTATTAAATTTTTTAGTGTTTTTTATTTTCTGAAAGAGATGAAATGCCTTCAATCGCGACGGATTTATTATTTTCTCTATTTCACCTTTATCCCGGGCACAATTTTTATAATACTACTCAAAAGTTGCACCAATCCAATTTGGGTCAATTACTATGAAATCATTTTCATCTAAATTTTGCCTAACATAATCAGTTAATTCCCGATCATAAGACTTTACAAATCTATAATAATATTTACTCAATGTAAAAGCTGCAATAAAAACTAATATTAAAACTATTAAAATCTGTAATTTAAACGACCTAATTCCGGTGATGCCCTTTCCAACAAAAAGACAAAATAATGGAAAAACTATAATAGTATACCTCGTATGGAACATCGGAAGTTTAAAACCAATTACAAAAAGAATACTCATCGTCAAAAAAAACAACTAACCATCAATAGGGTTTCTTTCGATTTCCAGAAATAATATTTATCAATTTTTTTTTGTTCGTTTATTGACAACCCCAAAAAAAACAACAACCCGTATAAACTACCACCTATTACCGAAGAAAACGTACCTACATCATAAATGCTTTCTCCCAACTGAATAATTGTTCCACAATATACCGCTAATAATGCCGAAATATCATAAATATCACTCAGGGGAAGACAAACATAATATTTTGAATTTATAATTTGTTTAAATAGAACCGGTAACCATGGGAGATAACATAAACCAATAAATAATTGGCTTAATAAGTATTTTTTTGTATTAATTGTATGTTTTTTAACCAAAAGGAAAAATATATTTTCAGAAATAAGTAAAAAAATTGCCCAATTGTGAGTATAAAGCATTAACACAGTAACAAAAAAATAAACTAACCAGTAAAATCTTTTTTTACTAAAAAGCGTTTTGTAACAAAGATAAACGGAAAGCAGGCCTAAAAAAGATAACAAAGGATACATCTTTACATCCTGGGAAAAAGCAATATGAAATGGAGAAATAGCGAGTATCAAACTACTAAAAACAGCTGTTCTTTTATTAAACAAATCTGCACCTACAATATAAACAAGCAGAATTGTTAATATTCCAAAAACAACTGACAAAGACCTTACAGCAAATTCATTTTCTCCGAACAAGATTATCCAAAAATGAAGTAGTAAATTATAAAAGGGGGGAGACATCCAGTGTGTTTCCCATGATTCAAGATTATCTAAAGAAGGAAGTTCTCTTGACTTTTGAATTGCTGTTGCTTCATCAATCCAAAAACTTTGATTAGCTAATTTATAAATTCTTAAAAAGCTTCCTATACATATTATAGATAATAATATTATTAAAAACTTTTTCTCCATTTTATCGTTTCTTAGTTTTCTTTTTTAATTATCTTCTTATTATAAACAGTCATTGCCTTATCTATTCCACCCTTAAAAATCAGTTTAATGGCTTCGACACTTTTTGAAACCATTTCTCCTACTTTTTCATGCTCTTCCTTTTGAAAAGTAGAAAGGACATACCGTGTCAAATCTACCACCTCATTCGGCCTTCCTATTCCCAAACGTATCCTGGGAAAACAATTAGACTGCAAATGCTCAATGATTGATTTTATTCCGTTATGTCCACCGCTTGAACCGCTTTTCTTTATTTTTAAAACACCTAAATCCAAATTTAAATCATCATAAATAACTATCGTATCTTTCAAATCAACTTTATATTTTTTTATCAACCTATTTACTGATTTACCACTTAAATTCATAAAAGTCATTGGCTCAGCTAAAATAACCGCCTCATCTATCCATCCATCGCCACACAACGAATCATATTTAATTTTATTCAATTTTATTTTAAACTCTTTAGCTAAAGCATCTATAACCAAAAACCCGAGATTATGTCTGGTTTTTTGATATTTTCGTCCTGGATTTCCTAACCCTATAACTAATTTCACTTAAAAATTACTCCTTTCCCCCTTCCTTCTCTCCCCCGTCTCCTTCTTCCTCTTTCTTACCCTTACTGATTACTTCAGGCTCTGCAGTTTCCCCAGCTATAGCCTCTTCTGTTTTTTCTTCAAGAACAGTGGAAGCCACTATGTTTACAACAATTTGTTCCAAATCATTTAGTATTTTTAGCCCTTCAGGAACAACTATATCTTTTACTAAAATATTTTCACCTATCTGAAGATGTGAGATATCAACTGTAATAGAATGAGGGATTCGGACAGGTAAACACTTAACTTCCAACTCTCTTAAGATGTGTTCCAATACTCCGCCTTTTTCTTTCACCCCCGGTGCTTCCCCCACTGTTTCTACAAGAACATCTACCACAATTTCCTTCTTTAGAGAAATTTGGCAAAAATCAATATGTAATAAATTACCTTTTATCGAATCTATTTGCCAATCTTTTACAATAACAGAATGGGTTTTTTTATTCTCTCCCTTAACTTTTAAAGTAATAACAATATTTTCTCCTAGTTCCGTATGCATAGTTTTTCTGAATTCCTTCTCATTTATTATAAGAGGAATAGTTTCCTGTCCTCTTCCATACAACACTGCCGGCAACTCCCCCCGCAAACGTAATTCGTTTATTTCTCCTCTGGTCATTTCAGTCCTTTTCTCTGCATTTAAAAACACTTCCTTCTCCATGTATCCTCCTTAATCACCTATATAATATTTTATTTAACTCATATGAACAAAGTACTTACTGATTCTTCTTTATTAATGCGCGATATTGCCTCTCCTAATAACTCCGCAACAGAAAGAACTTTTATTTTACTTATTTTCTTTTCCTCACCCAAAACAATAGAATCAGTAACAATCAATTTTTTTATTGCCGAATTACTTATTCTTTCAATCGCCGGTCCTGATAAAACAGCATGGGTTGCTACCGCATAAACATTTAAAACCTTTTCCCTTTTTAAAGCTTCAACCACTTTAACCAAACTACCAGCAGTATCTATCATATCATCAAAGATAATAGCATTTTTACCTTCAACATTTCCAATTATATTCATTGTATCAACTCGATTGGGACCAGATCTCCTTTTATCTCCAACAGCCAAATCCGCATCTAATCTTTTAGCAAAAGCCCGTGCTCTCTCCACTCCACCGGCATCAGGAGATACAACAACTAGATCAGAGATATTTTTTTTCTTAAAATATTTGACCAGAACAGGCGTAGAATACAAATGATCCACAGGAATATCAAAAAATCCCTGAATTTGTCCTGCATGTAAATCCAGCATTAGCAAACGGCTTACCCCGGAAGAAGTAATTAAATTAGCTACTAATTTAGCAGTAATGGGTACACGAGGCTCTACCTTTCTATCCTGCCGTCCATATCCATAATAAGGTAATACAGCTGTAATTCTCCGTGCCGAAGCACGAGAAAGAGCATCAATCATAATCAAAAGTTCCATCAAATTATCATTTACCGGAGGACATGTAGGTTGAATAAGAAAACAATCCGTCCCTCTAATATTCTCATTTATCTGTACATTAATCTCACCATCGGCAAATTTAGTCACTCGTGCCTGTCCTAAGGGAATAGACAAATAGTCACATATATCCTGGGCAAGTTTAAGATTAGCATTACCGCTAAAAACTTTTAATTCGTTCATTTCTTCTCCTCGAAAAACTTATTTTCATTTATGATAATTATCAATAGCTTTTTCTTTTATTCTTCACTGTTCCTACCGGTTTTTTTACTCAATAACTATTGATTGCTATTGTTTAAAATCAACCTTTCATATAAGAAAAAGGTGCTACGCTGGTTTTAGAAGAAATTTCAGTTTTCTCCAAAACACTAATTTGAACCTTAACCCCGTTTCCCAAATAAGAATCTTTTATTATTGTACAATGCCCTATATGACAATTTTCTCCGATTTGTGTTTTTCCTTGAAGACTAACACCCGGAGAAATAATCGTATCTTTCCCAATTTTCACTGAATCCTCAATGTAAGTTTCTTGCGGATTAATAATAGTTACTCCTTTTAACATTAATTTTTTTAGAATTTTTTGTTGTATCAGCTGTTCAGCACAAGCTAAATTTATTCTATCATTAATACCTATAACCTGTTTTTCATCCTTTATTTTAAACGCCCCGATTCTATTTCCTTTCTCCTTTAATATTTTTATTACATCCGTAAGATAATATTCCCCTTTTTTGTTAGCACAGCGCACCAAAGGCAAAGACCCAAAGAGAAATTTAGCTGAAAAACAATAAATTCCGCTATTTATTTCTTTTATCGTTCTTTGGCTAAAAGACGCATCTTTTTCTTCTACGATTCCTTCCACTTCATTATTTTTACTACGAATTATTCTCCCATAAGAAAATGGATTTTCTATCTGAGTAGTAAGGATAGTCGCAACATTTTTATCCTTTTTATGCTGTTTAACTAACTTTACCAAAGTTTCTTTCTCAATTAACGGAACATCTCCACTTATTACTAAAACACAACCTTTAAAATTTTTAAGGTTTTTTTCTGTCTGAAGTACTGCATGTCCTGAACCTAAAAGTTCTTTCTGAAATACAAAACTAAATTCATTATAAAAAAAGGGTAATTCCTCTTTAATTTCTCTTTTAACCTGTTCTTTTTTGTGACCTACTACTAAAAAATTTTTCTCACTGCCCACTTTACGGATTACATCTAAAACATACCCAATCATCGGTTTGCCGCACAATTGATGCAAAATCTTAGGGAAACTTGACTTCATCCGTGTACCTTTTCCGGCGGCAAGAACAATAACAGCTAAATCTTTTTCCATTTTATCCCTACTTCAAATTAAAAATCACTCTTTTTAGCGATGTTATAATACAAAAAATATCATTCCTTGTCAATTAAAAACCTTTTTTATGAAAATAGGATTAATATAGAAAAAAGGAATCCCTGATTAAATAATCTATAAGAGAAAGTAGTACATTATTGCCTATTTCCATGAATAAAAATCTGTTTTTTTGTGCCTATGGAGCATACTTTTGTAAACTTTTAGGCACATACCACTTAATAAAATTATATCCAATACCCGAAGAAGAAACCTTTACACCATAAAATCTATTATGTATCACCGGCAAGGCATCTCCTACATATAAAAAAGTATAGGGCTGTTCCTCCGCAAGAATAGTATGAATACGATAATAAATCTCTTTTCTTTTTTCCTGATCAAAAACTCTTCTTCCCTTTACTAAAAGTTTATCAACCTCTTCATTTTTATAAGAAATAAAATTGTATTTATCTTCCTTCATTTGACTGGAATGCCAGATATTATAACAATCAGGATCAAAAGATAATGACCAGCCCAAAATAATTGCTTCAAATTTTTTCTTATCTATATACTGATGAATAAAAGAACTCCATTCTATAATATGAATATTTATTTTTATTCCTATTTTACTTAAATTAGCCTGAATAATCTCAGCACAAAGCGCCCTCATTTTATTGCCCTGATTAGTGGTAATAGTAAATTCAAACTTTTTTCCGTTCTTATCCAAAATTCCATCGTTATTTGTATCTTTCCATCCTATTTCATTCAGAATCTCTTTTGCTTTATCAATATCATACGGATACTGTTTTACCGCCGGGTTATATGCCCAGGAAAGAGGAGGGAAAGGACCGGTTGCCGGTTTTCCCAAACCTAAAAGTACCCCCTGAATAATCTCTTCTTTGTTTATGGCATAAGCTATCGCCTGCCGAATCCGTTTATCTTTAAAAAGAGGATTAAGGAGATTATAACCGAGATAAGTATATACAAAATTAGGATACCGAAAACGGTTAAATTGCTCCTGAAACTGTAAAGAATTCGTTTCACTTTGGTATTGGTGAGGAGTAAGAGTCATCATGTCAATATTTCCTGATTTTAATTCCAAAAATTCTACTGCCTGGTCAGGAATAATACGATAAACATATTTATCTATATAGGGTTTCCCTTCGAAATATTCGGGATTTGCCTCCAGAACAATTTTTTCATCTCTTTTCCATTCCTTGAAAATATAAGGGCCTGTACCTATGGGACACTGATTAGCCGGATGGGTATTAAAATCTCCTTTTTGGAAAATATGACGGGGGATAATCCCCATTCCCCAGGAAGAAAGCCCTGGAGAAAAAGGTTCTTTATAAGTTATCCGTAAAGTATATTCATCTATAACCTCAACCCCGGATACTTCTTCAAACTTTGATGAATAAGGAGTTTTAACTTTCGGATTAATTAACTGCTC
>JAGLYT010000072.1 GCA_023132075.1 bacterium | reverse complement strand
ATGATTGCTCAATAGTTTTAGTAACATACCCCCCGCTAAGCCATAAATTCCAATTATTCCCACTCTTACTTTTTTCATATTTATTTTTTCCCTTTTTCCGATTGGTTCTTTGTCTCTAATTCTTCTAATTTAAACT
This sequence comes from bacterium, assembly GCA_023132075.1. Lineage (GTDB taxonomy): Bacteria > CBDUZB01 > JAGLHV01 > JAGLHV01 > JAGLHV01 > JAGLHV01. The sequence goes on along the minus strand of JAGLYT010000072.1, from coordinate 7,482 downwards.
TTGCCAATTTTTCCCATTGGGTATCAGAGTAAAGAGCAACTATTTTTTGATAGGTGGAAATAGCAAGCTCTTTTTTATCCAATTGCTCGCAACATCTTCCAATTGCCTGATAAACACTGGGTACAAGCATATGTTCCGTATTTATTTCAACAAATTTTTCGTAAATTTTCAATGCTTCTTCCCAATTACCCTCTTCTTCGTAACAGTTGCCTAAATTTATCTCCACAAAGGGAACAATAGAACTTTTCTTGTGCTGATTAAGTCGCTTTTTATAAACAGCTGCTGCTTCTTTATATTTCCCTTCTTCATAAAGGACATCCCCTTTAAAAAGAAATGCCAGACCTATAACTTGCGATTGCGGATAATTATTAATAATTTCATCATACAAAGAAATTGCCTGCGTATATTCTTTTTTTGAATGATATCCCTGCGCATTACTCAAAATATCCGCAGCCTGTAAATTTATCTCATTTCTCCGCCGAAAAAAAAGAAAAACAAATAAACCTATTGCAATTACTACCAATACGCCTAAAAAAACTTGTTTTTTATGTGATTGAACTTTTTCTACTGCTTTTTGAAAAAATGATAAAAAAATATCCTTATTTGTCTGTTTACTACCCCATTGTTTAGACATTTATTTCCCCTTTTTAGTTTTTATCAGTTCTTTAGCATTATTCCACATCATTTCCAGGTCATCTTTTCCCAATCCCGCCTCTTTAACTACTTCTAATGCCTGCTCATCATTGAGTAAGTCTTCCGGAATATGAGCATCCGTATTAAAAATTAACCCGGCCTGTAGTTTTTTGGCTAAATCTGCCACGAATCTATTGGTTAAACAATGACCCCGCCGTGAGCTTATTTCTAATAAAACGTTATTTTTTTTGGCTAACTCTACATCCTCGGATGTAATCCTTCCGGGATGGGCAAGAATATCAATCTCACTTAACAAACCTGCTCTATTTGTCCCCGGAGGAACAGGCTCAACAGTGGTTTCCCCATGAACAATAACAATTTTTGCTCCTAAATGCCGAGCCTGATTAGTTAAAACACTAATTAATCCGGGAGGAACATAAGTTAATTCTACCCCCGGAAGAACTTCCATTTCATATTCCTGTGTTAATTCAGTACAAACTTTAATCATCCGGGGAATGATAAAATCAATATTAGAACTATCCGCATGGTCGGTAATAGCAATTGCAGTATATCCCTTAATCTTCGCCTGCCAAACAAGTTCGGAAGGAATTAATAATCCATCACTAAAGAATGTATGGGTATGTAAATCAATCATAAAACCACCTCATTTACATCGTTTAATTCAACAAACATACGCCCCTGGAGGGATTCGAACCCCCGACGCAAGGCTTAGGACGCCCTCGCTCTATCCATCTGAGCTACAGGGGCAAAACGTTAATATTTGATAATTGAAAAGATATCATACCCCTTCAAGTTATCACGCCCGGGCAAAAAAGAAAGTTCAATCAAAAAACCAAATCCCGCAATCTCTCCATTTAGTTTTTTTACTAAATCAACCACGGCCTTTGCTGTTCCCCCCGTAGCTAATAAATCATCCACAATTAATACTTTCATTCCGGGATTTATGCTGTCGCAATGTAATTCCAAAGAATCCGAACCATATTCTAATTGATACGTCGCTTCTACCGTTTCTGCCGGAAGTTTTCCTGCTTTACGCACTAATGCGATACCAATCCCCATTTTATAAGCTAAAGCAGCTCCCAGGGGAAACCCTCTTGACTCCATACTCACTATTCTGTCAATACCTTTTCCCTGGTAATACTCGGCAAAAACATCTATGACTTTTTTTAATGCCCATCCTTCTTTTAGGAGTGTTGTTATATCTTTAAAAATTATCCCTTTTTTCGGAAAATCCGGAACATCCCGAACCAACTCTTTCAAATCCTGCATTTTATCCTCCTGTAAAAAAAATATAATTATTCCAAGTCTTCCTATTTATCGCTTTGAAAATAAAAGGAAACTATGTGTTTTATTAATTGTACTGTTTTTATAAATTTAATCGACGGGCAATTATTCGCAATCTCTCCAAAGCAACTTTTTCGATTTGCCTTACTCTTTCCCGGGAAAGACCCATTTTCTTGCCAATCTCCTGCAAAGTACGGGAACCTTCACCATCCAGACCAAAACGCAGATTAATTACTTGTTTTTGCTTCTCCTTTAATTTTTGTATTGCCTCTTCCATTTGTTGATTTAATTTCAAAGAGGAAATAACCTTATCGGGAGAACTAATCTTTGTCTTATCACTTATCACATCACTTAAAAACAATCCCATTTCATCATCCAGCGGAACATCCAAAGACCCAATAGTTCGAGATACTTCCGTGGCTTCTACAATTCTTTTTATTCTTGCCACCGGAATACATAATTTCTTGGACATTTCTTTTGAAGAAGGGTTTCTTCCTAATTTACGCTGTAACTTTTCCCACGTTTTTACCCATTTTTTTATTGTCTCTAAAGTGTGAATAGGAATTCGAATTGTTTTGGTTTGATTTTCAATTGCTCTCTTCATTGCTTGATTTATCCACCAAATAGCATAAGTACTAAATTTAAATCCTTTCTTATACTCAAATTTTTCAACAGCTCTAATTAAACCGAGATTACCTTCTTCAACTAAATCAAGAAAAGAAAGACCCTGCCCATTAAACTTCTTAGCCAAAGTAATCACCAAGCGGAGATTACCTTCAATCATTCTCTGTTTAGCTTTTTTGTCCCCTGCTTCAACCCTTTCACATAATCCTTTGAACTCATCTTTCCCAATTAAAGGAATCTTCCTAACTTTATTAAAATACAACCTAACAGAATCTAAATTTTGCATAAACACCCTTTCGTAATTAAAATCTAAAACTTAAAATTCCATTATTGCTCAACATGGCTTTACTTAGCAATCAATCTTTAAACTAAACATTCAATTACAAATACTTTATCGGGAATTTCTTCTTATTATAATTATTTTACCCAAAATAGTCAAATTTAAAAGATACAAACTATACTTTTTCGTTTGTTTACGGACTTCAACTCTGAACAATAAAAATCATTGGAAACGTAACTCTTTAATTTGGCATAATTATATCATCCCGTAAAACTTAATCCGAAAATCATATTATCAAGAATATTCGTAAATTTTTTGTTTAAATTGATTATAAATATATCTAACTTTAACTTGGGAGAAAGAAGAAAATGAACACCAATATTACACTGTTTTTCATAATCATCATAATCTAAAACAAACATGGATTTATAAATAACTTTATAAAAAGATACAAACGGAATAGCTTTCAATTGAGAATTTTCAGGATTATCAAAACCTATTCCCCCCTGCAATCCAAAATGATAAAAGCAAAAAAAATGTTTTCCTCCCATCAAGTAAGGGGTATGATTTTTAATGCCTATGGATAATTTTAATTTATTCAAATCTTCCTTGAAAGGCAAAATCATGTATTTCGCATTCAACTCCATTTTTTCCAACATATTAATTTCATCAACTTTAACCGTAAAACCAATTTCTCCGCGGGGAATAAGCCCGCAATTAAAACTTGCATTATATTCATGTATTCCTAAATTATAATTTTTATGTTTAACAACTTCACATGCCGGAGTAATAATATATCCGGTATATCCCTTTATCGCCATCGTATCCTGAAAATATTTTTTTACATAATATTTTCCAATATCCGCCATTAAAAATCCCGGAGATGAAAAATTTAACAAAATTATAATCAAAAACATTTTTTTAAAAAATTTTTTCATTTTAAAGTTTGTCCTCAATAAACCAATAAACAGAGAAAAAAAACAGTCTGCTAACATAGTAATAAAAAGATTGATTGAAATAACCGCAATACTAACTATCCGGATGATTTGATGTAGTAAACATTTTAATTTTTTTTGAGCAAATACTTTAAGTATAACATCTTTACCCTTGATTATTTTTTGAAATACCGAATTAACTCTTTTTGTTCCCCTCCCTATACATTTTTTTGATTGTATCAAAATTAAAAATAAGAAGTCAAGCATTTTACTATATTATAGAAAAGACTACTTCATTAACCATAACAAAAACATTTATTCCGGTAATTTTTATCAGCTAAGTTTAGAATTTATCATCTGACATTTCACCTTTTTCAAATAATTCCGAGTTGAAAACACAAATTCTATTTCTCCCCATTTTTTTTGCCTGGTATAAAGCAATATCAGAACACTCAAATAATTTTTCCGCAGAAAGAATCTTGGGTTCAGGAAGCAAAGTTACACCTATGCTTATCGTAATCTTTTTCTTTACCCCTGGAAATTTAGTTTCCTCAACGCTTTTTCTTAACTTATTTACCATCTTCAACAAATTAACTTCATCTACCAAAGGAATAATAACACAAAACTCGTCACCCCCGAAACGGGCCAAAACATCTGTTTTTCTGAAAGAATTTCTCATAATATCCGAAATTTTTCGTAAAACAACATTCCCTGTTTTATGCCCATAGGTATCATTTATACTTTTAAAGTGATCCACGTCGAAAATCACAAAAGAGAAACTCGTTTTATATCTGGACGTCTTCTCAAATTCATTTTTAATTGCCCCCTGAAAATAGCGGTAGGTGTATAAACCCGTTAGTTCATCAGTAATTGCCTGTTTTTTCAAATATCCCTGTTCTAATAATAAAGCACTATATTTATATAAATTTATCGTTAAATATAAGCCCGGTAAAATTAAAAGCGGAGCAAAAAAATCCCCCCATAAATTATACATAAACATTTTAAACCCGATAAATTCCAAAACAAATATTTCGAAAAAAAGAAAGATAGCACCCATAAAGATATTCAGCCGAAAAACAAATATCGCTGTAACAATTGCAAGAATTAATATAATAAAAGAATTTAAAACAAAGGGGATTTCTTTTATAAAATTTTCCTCCATTAACATAAGCACCTGATTAGCTAAAATTATAACTCCTGGTTTTAATCCCAGCGGAGTAAGAGAAATATCATGGAATGCTTCACTAAATGCTCCAATTATAACTATTTTATCCTTAAAGATTTCGGGCGAAAAAGTTTCCTTAAGTACTTTCCAAACCGGTATAACCAGAAATCTTTCCCTTCCGGCAATATAATTTACAAATATTGTCCCGTCCTTACAAATAGGAATTTGGATTTTTTTGTCCGGGCAAAAAGACTCGATTTTCGTCAAACCGATTCTTTTTATGTTTTTTATAGGGATACCAAAATAAGAACAAACCAACTTCAATCCAAGAGAGTAATCAATTAATTCCCCGGTATTATATAAAGAAATTAATTGGGCCCGACGAGCACACAAATCTTTATCCCGAGAATTATTAATAATACCATATCCCAGAGCAGATTCTGAAAACATTTCACAGGGAACTATATAATCAGGGAAATTAAAATAAGCGGCAAGAAGAACATTTCCCGCTTTTTTCAGAGAATCAGCAAAAAATAAATCAGTTTCTATTTTCTGGCTTTTACCCAAAAAAGCTATGTCCATACCAATTACTTTCGGATGATACTGATTGATTCTGTCTATCAGGCAGGCATAAACATCGCGTGACCATGGCCAGCGTTTCCCAATAATTTTATTTGATTCATCATCTATGGAAATTAAAACGATGTTGTCAATCTGTGAACCGGGAATCTTTTTTTTATAGGCTAATCTACAGAAAAAATCATTTGTTTTAAGCTTTAATATGTTAAAATAAGGAATGTGGACAAGAAATGCTGTGTATATTACAGAAAATAAAATACTGATAAGTATTGCATTTTTTAAAGTCGATTTGCGCCAAAATTGTAATGCACTCATACCTAATTCCCCTTTTTACTGCATAGTATAAAAAATTCAAGGTTCGATATGATAATATTGGATTTGCGAAAAACTCAGTAAGTCTTAAACTTAATTGCGATTTAAATAAAAAAGCCACTCTTCTTCTAATTTTTCAAGGTCTTTATAAAAAATATTTTTTAATGACACATCAAACTTTTCCCCTTTTCCCAAACATTTCAATAATTTATCGAAATGGTGAAAACCATATCTGTCCATAAGATAACATACAAAAATTTTAGATTCTAAATAGGCAAGTGTAAGATCGTTTATATCATTTCTTACGGCAAAAATAGTTTCCAATTTAGAAATAGAAATTAATTCTTTTTTTTGCAATTTATTTCGTAACCACTTTTTTTCACGGGGAATGTTATCTTTATCCGGTTCTTCAAACTGAGCAATTCCTTCATTTAACCAAATGGGAATGTTTCCTTTAGTTATTTTATGAATAAGCGCATGAGTATATTCATGGTACAAGATGCGCCTCAACAATTTTTCACCTTTAATTAAGTCTTCCTTTTTCACCCTTATTTTCCCGTCGTACATTCCTAAAGCCCAATCAAGTGAATTTGTCAGTGTATTAAATTGTTTAGAAGTATAAATAATTACTGTTATCGTAAATGTTGGATATAACTTGAAATCAGATCCTATTTTATAACGGGCATTTTCAAGAATTCTTAAAGCTTTCCACGCATTTTCAGAATCTCTGTATCCTTCAAATTTTACTTTGAAATATTTAATCTTTGCGGTATTGAATTTATTTTCAATCTGATTTTCCCGTTCTACTTTTTCCAACCGTGATTTTAAATCCGTAAGTGACGGATTTAAGGTCAAAGCCTTTCTCCAATATTTAACTGCTTCATTTAAATTATCCAAAGAATAAGCTATTTCACCAAGATATATATAAGCATTCCAATTTTTATCATCGTAAATAATTGCTTCTTCTAACAATTGTGAAGCTGAAGAAAATCTCTTTTTTCCATATTCATCACCTGCTTTATTAGTCAAAGCAACAGAAAAATTTTTCTTAATTTGGTCATTATCGGGATCGTATTTTAATGCTGCACGGAAATATTTACAAACATAAATCAAATTTTCCCCGGAAGAATAAGTTAAAGCATAATTATTATATAAAACCGCAACATTTTTTTTTAATATTTGGTCGTTTTTATCCAATTCCAATATTTTTTTACTGTATTCAATGGCTTTATTCCAATTTTTATTTTCTACATATTGATTTACGAGCTGTTGACAACTTAAAATAAGATTTTTTTTAACCTTCCGGTTTTCCGGGTTTATTTTTAATTCCGCCTCAAAACAAGCAACCGCTTTTTCATACTTTTTTTGATAAAAATATTTTACCCCATTCGTTTTATCTTTAGAAAAAAGAGGTGAAGAACTAAATAAAAAAAATATTAATATATTAACTAAAATATATTTTCTCATTTTTTGCCTTTTTAAAATTCAATTTTTTCCACTTCATAAAATCCTAAATCAACAACCCCGAGACCCTTTACTGAGCCCTTCAACTATGCTGCAGGAAATTAAACACGCGACCCCTCCGACTCCTTTCAGTCGTCGAAGGATCAATTCGACTACAGAGTTTTTTCAAATAAAAACTCTAAGTC
>JAGLYT010000071.1 GCA_023132075.1 bacterium | reverse complement strand
TATTTAGATTATAATGCTACTACTCCGGTGCATCCGGAAGTAATTAAAGAAATGTTACCTTATTACAGGGAAATTTATGGTAATGCCTCCAGTTTTCATCAGTTTGGTCAACAGGCACGAAAAGCGGTGGAAGAGGCGAGGGAAAAAGTGGCCGTTTTTATTGGGGCTAAGTCCGGGGAAATAATTTTTACCGGCGGCGGAACGGAAGCGGATAATTTTGCTATTAAAGGAATAGCTTATGCAAATCAGGCTAAAGGGAAACATATCATAACTTCGTCAATAGAACATCATGCGGTTTTAAATTCTTGTAAATATTTAGAAAAACAAGGGTTTCGAATTACCTTCCTTCCGGTAGATAAATATGGTTTAATTAATCCTGAAGAGGTAAAAAAAACAATTGGGGAGGAAACAATTCTTATTAGTATTATGCATGCCAATAATGAGATGGGGACAATAGAGCCTGTTGCCGAAGTTGGAAAAATAGCTAAAGAAAAAGGGATTTATTTTCATATAGATGCCGTTCAATCGGCAGGCAAGATTCCGGTAAAAGTAGATGAATTAAATGTGGATTTAGTTTCCTTATCCGGGCATAAACTCTATGGGCCTAAAGGTGTGGGCATTCTTTATATTCGTAAAGGGACAAAAATTCAGCCATTAATTCATGGCGGACACCATGAAAAAAATAAACGGGCCGGAACAGAAAATGTTCCGGGGATTATTGGACTGGCTAAAGCGATGGAAATTGCCTCTGTTACGATGGAAGAAGAAGCAATACGGCTGACTAATTTACGCGATAGGTTATGGGTCCGTATCAATGAAAAAATAGAAGATGTTTTTTTGCACGGGCATGAAAGGGAAAGATTACCCAATACGTTAAATTTAAGCTTTGAAGGGGTAGAAGGGGAAGCAATAATTCTTGACCTGGATATGAAAGGCATAGCTGTTTCAACCGGGTCAGCCTGTACTTCGGGAACGTTAGAACCGTCTCATGTTTTAAAAGCAATGGGAGTAAATCCACAGGTTGCTCAAGGGGCAATAAGGTTTAGTCTCGGTGAAGGTAATACTCAAGAGGACATTGATTATGTTGCGGATATCTTGTCCGGAATTGTAAACCGGTTGAGGGGAATATCCCCCTTTTATAAAAAGAAATAAAGAAAAAATTGTATACAGAGGAGCGTAACGATGCAATATACTGAAAAAGTAATAGAACATTTTCAGCATCCCAGAAATGTCGGAGAAATGAAAGAGCCTGATGGTATTGGCCATGTAGGTAGTCCTGTTTGCGGGGATGTTATGGAATTATATATTAAAGTCAAAGATAATATAATTGTTGATGTAAAATTCAAAACATTTGGTTGTGGTGCCGCTATTGCCAGTGGGTCAATGCTTACCGAACTTATTAAAGGGAAAAGCATAGATGAGGCAAAGGTAATATCTAATAAAATAGTTGTTGAAGCGTTAGGCGGATTACCGCCTAAAAAAACACATTGTTCTGTTCTTGCCGAAGATGCTTTAAAATTAGCCATTGATGATTATTTTAAAAAACAAGAAAAAGAATAAAACATTTTTGACATTACTTAATCTATAAAAAAAGGAGTTGGTTATGGAATTAAATATTCCCGGAGATGAGGAGCTAAAAAATTTAGACATACATTCTTTAGGAGAGGCTAAAATAAAATCTCCTTTAAACCTGGATGATGCTTTGTTTGTCAATGATGATGACAAAATTTTAGTTCATTCCGATAGTAAGAAAAATAAGCAGTATTTTGACTGTAGGGAAACTCCCCCGGCTTTTCAACCTGCCGGTCCCCGGAAAAAGATTTTTTTCAATCCGGAGGAAATAACTTGCGGGATTGTTACTTGCGGTGGAATTTGTCCGGGATTAAATGATGTTATCAGGACAATAGTTTTAACCCTGCAATGGCAATATGGGGTTAAGAAAGTATTAGGTTTTAGGTACGGATATGAAGGAATTTCTTCGGGAGCAAGGAAAGAGCCGTTGGAATTAAATCCTTCTGTTGTTAAAGAGATCCAACACAAAGGAGGAACTATATTAGGAAGCAGCCGGGGACACCAGAATCTTGAGGATATGGTAAAGACACTCATCAAGTATAAAATAAAGATTCTTTTTACTATTGGAGGGGATGGAACGTTTAACGGAGCACATAATATTTGTAAAGAGATAAAAAGGCAGGGAGAACTTATTTCTGTAATTGGAATTCCGAAAACGATTGATAATGATATTTACTGTTCGGAGACAACATTCGGGTTTGCCACTGCTGTGGAAGAAGCGCGTAATTCTATTGCTGCGGCAAACGAAGAAGCTAAAGCCGCTTTTAACGGGATTGGGTTGGTCAAGCTGATGGGAAGAGATTCCGGATTTATAGCGACCGGGGCATCTCTTGCTAATAGTGATGTAAATTTTTGTCTGGTTCCGGAAGTGCCTTTTGCTCTTGATGGGGATAAAGGATTTTTGCGGCGGTTAGAGAAAAGATTGGAGCGAAAACAGCATGCAGTCATCGTTGTTGCTGAAGGTGCAGGACAATATCTTATGGGACAAAGTAAAGAAACAGTAAAAGATTCTTCCGGAAATGTTCGACATAAAGATATAGGATTTTTTTTGAAACAATCGATTAAGGAATATTTTAAAAAGAAAAATATTCCCATTACGGTAAAATATATTGATCCCAGTTATACTATCCGCAGTTGTCCTGCTAATGCGTTTGATTCTGTGCTTTGTCTGTTTTTTGGGCAGAACGCCGTTCATGCCGGTATGGCAGGAAAAACCGATATGTTTATTAGTTCCTGGAGCCAGCGTTTTACCCATGTTCCACTGACTATGGCCATCAATAAAAGAAAGAAAATTAATCCTGAAAATACTTTTTGGCAAACGATATTGGCTATAACAGAGTAAAATTTTAGAATCAGGCTTACATTTTTGACATTACTAAAAAATAAAGGGGGTCAAAATGGGAACAGAAGCGCTTTTTTACCAAAGTAAAAAACAGGTAATAAAGTCCGGGATTAGTTTTGGCTCGGCTCTGGCAATGGTTATTTCCTGGTCGGTTAATGAGTCGATCATCTGGGCAATAATTCACGGATTGTTATCATGGATTTATGTAATTTATTATGCTTTTACCAGATAACAAGTATTATCATTAGTAATAGATATATTTAAGCGGCAAATTTTTATACGGGTTTATTTAATGATGTTGGTTCAGGGAATAAATGTTTATAACTATGAAGTTTTTGTGCTTAATATTTATTTTTTGGTAAGAGTGGTTTTTTTAAAATAGGCTCATATTCTTCTGACTTATAAAAATGTTATATTTTATCCAATGCGGGAATGGAATTAGCAGCATCAAGATTTGAATTATTAGTCTTAATCAATTCCGGCATTGAAGTTTCGAAATTTTTAGATGTAGATGTTTTACTTTATTTAACAAGGAGGAGTAAATTATGTCTATCGTCTCGGAATCGGAATTCAAAGGGAATCCCATATTAGTCATCAAAAACTTTGAAGAGGACAGATTTCCTTTTCAATTCGGTCTAAGAAAAGCGAAACTGATTTTAGAGAATATTGAAAGCATTAAGAAATTCGTAGAAAAAAACGATAAATAATTTTTATATCTCAGTTTCTTGGCGGAGAAATAATTTTCAGGAAAAGTCCTGAAAGGTAAGCCTTGAAAAGAAAAATTCGATAGATTCGAAGAGTTGTTAAAAACATTTTGAATGTTAGGAAGTGAAAAAATGAATAAAGAGGTAGGTTTAACCATTGACAGTCAGAATCTGAATATTTCTGAAAAAAGTACCATTTTAGACGCGGCTAAAAAAATAGGGATAAATATTCCTACTTTGTGTTATCATCCGGATCTTAAAGTAAATGGAGTTTGCCGCATTTGTCTGGTAGAAATAAAAGGAAGAGATCACCTGGAATGTGCTTGTTCCACTCCGGTAGAAGAAGGGATGGAAATATTTACTCATACCCAGAGGGTGCTTAAAGCCCGGCGGATGAATTTAGAACTAATCCTTTCCTCCCATCCTACAGATTGTCTTATTTGTATCAAAAATGGCAATTGCGAATTACAGGATTTAGCCATTCAGTTAGGTCTTAGAGAAGAGTTGCGTTTTCCAAACCATATAAAAACGGAACATCGGGATAATACCTCTGTAGCCTTAAACATTAATTCCGAAAAATGTATTGCCTGCGAAAGGTGTGTTTATATTTGTAGTGAAATTCAAAAAGTAAATGCATTAGCGATTATGGAAAGAGGTTCCAAAGTTTATGCGGCGGCAAAACCGGATTTACTTCACAGTCCTTGTGTTAAATGTGGACAATGTACCTCGTATTGTCCTACAGGTGCCATTTATGAAGAAGAACATACCCAGGAGGTATGGGAAGCACTTAATAATCCGGAAAAGGTTGTCGTTGCCCAGATTGCTCCCTCAGTAAGGGTTGCTTTAGGTGAAGAATTTGGTTTGCCTGTGGGTACTTCCGTTACGAAAAAAATTTATACTGCGTTGAAATTATTAGGTGTTGACTATGTGTTTGACACTAATTTTGGTGCGGATTTAACTATTATGGAAGAGGCATCGGAGTTTGTAAAAAGATATAAAACAGAAAAAGACAGACTTCCCCTTATTACCAGTTGTTGTCCGGCCTGGGTTGATTATTTAGAAAAATTTTGTCCTGAGTTTATTGATAATTTCTCTTCGGCAAAATCTCCCCATCAAATGTTGGGGGTAATGGTAAAAACATACTGGGCGGAAAAAATGAAAATCCCCAAAGAAAAAATATTTATGGTTTCCATTATGCCCTGTACGGCAAAAAAATACGAAATACTTCGCTGTTATGATATGTTTTCCTCGGGGGTTCAGGATGTAGATGTTACTATTACCACCCGGGAATTTGCCAGAGTTATTAAACAAGCGGGAATTGATTTGGCTAATCTCCCCGATGGAAAAGCGGATGCTCCTTTAGGTATTTATTCGGGAGCAGGTTTAATCTTTGGTGCTACCGGAGGAGTAATGGAAGCGGCTTTGAGAACCGCTTATGAATTTATTACCGAAAAAGAGTTGTCCAATATTGATTTTGAAGCCGTGCGCGGCTTACAAGGAGTAAAAGAAGCAGAAGTTGAGATAGGTAGTAAAAAAATAAGAGTTGCTGTCGCTCACGGTTTAGGTAATGTAAAAGAAGTCTTAGACCGGGTAGCAGAGGGAAAAAGAAAAAATAAATTGACCTATCATTTTATAGAAGTAATGGCTTGTCCCGGAGGATGTGTCGGCGGCGGTGGACAACCTTATGGCGGATTGGAAATAAGGGAAAAAAGAGCTAAAGCAATTTACCGGGAAGAAAAAGAGGTGACTGTTCGCCAATCGCATAAGAATCCGTATATTCAACAGTTATATAAAGAGTATTTAGGTGAACCTTTAAGTGATAAAGCCCGAAAGTTACTGCACACACAATACTATGATCGTCCTCTTTACGGAGGAGACGAGTTTTCCTGTCCTTATAAAGATAAGTTAAGAATAACCAAGGGATAAATTAAAAGAGAAAATTAAATTTTTGAGGAGCTAATTTTTATGAAGTTAAAATTACCGCATTATTTACTGCTCACCTATGTGATATTTTTTATTGCCCTGGCAATAAACCCCTATGATAGAGATGTGTGGTTTGCGGAAAATCTGCCTATAGTAGGGATAGTTTTATTCCTGGCTGTAACCCATAGAAGATTTCAATTTTCAAACCTGTCATACATTATGATGAGTGTTTTGATATTTTTACATACACTGGGTGGGCATTTTACTTTTGAAAGAGTACCTTTTGATTGGATAACTGATTTTTTTGGGTTTGAAAGGAATCATTTTGATAGAATTGCTCATTTCAGCGTGGGATTTTATGCCTTTCCTGTTGCAGAGTATCTAAACCGGAAAAATCTGGTAAATTCAAGATTGCTTACAGCGTTATTCGGTATATTGTCTATCTTTACAGTTGCAGCAATATATGAAATTATTGAATGGCTCTATGCAGTAACCGCCAATCCTACTGCAGGAATAGCCTTTTTAGGAAGTCAGGGCGATATCTGGGATGCCCAAAAAGATATGTTTGCCGACGGCTTAGGAGCGATTTTCTCCGGTATAATTTTCTTAAAAATTAATAAAGGAACGAAAAAATAAGAAAAGTAATATAAACTGGGTCTGTTAATAAAAATTATGAACGATAAAAAAATTTGCCGGTGGTTTGAAGTGTGTCCTCTTAAAAATTTTTACCAACAAAAGAAAATAAATAAACAGTGGATTGAAAATTATTGTTGGGGGGATTATTCAAAATGTATCAGAAAAAAAATGGAAGAAGACAATGTATATCATCCGGACAATATGATGCCGGACGGAACACTCGATGAAAATTTAAAGTAAAAAATATTTATTTAAAGGAGGAAGAAGAAAATGCCTACATATGGGTATAAATGTGAAAAATGCGGTTATGAATTTGAGGAATTTCAGAATATTACAGCTCCACCGATTGAAAAATGTTCCCAATGTGATGGAAATGTAAAACGCGTGATTGGAACGGGAATGCAGGTTATTTTTAAAGGTTCGGGATTTTACGCAACGGATAACAAAAAGAGTGCTCCCACAGGCGGAACATGTTGTGGCAGGACCGAACGCTGTGATAAACCACCCTGCTCCGACGATAATATTTGTAAAGAATAAGCATTTAAACTTATGATTGTGTTTTTTTATTTTAAGTGTTGACAATTTTACATATCTATGTAAAATTGGCTTAATAAAATTATATGTTAACAAATTAAAAAGGAGGAGTAAATTATGTCTATCGTATCGGAGTCGGAATTCAAAGGAAATCCCATGTTGGTCATTAAGAATGATGAAGAGGATAAATACCCTTTTCAATTCGGATTAAGGAAGGCCAAGCTGATACTGGAGAATGTTGAAGAGATTAAGAAATTCGTGGAAAAAAACGATAAGTAGCCTTTAGAATTTCTCAAAGGAATAATAACCACCCTTCAAGGGTGGTTATTATTATTAAAGAGTTTTATATTGACACAGTTATACTACTTATAAGTAGTATAACTGTGTAAGAAAAAAACATTAACTTATTATCTTAAAACCGTCCCCTATTGCCCCTATTGTCTACCCTATTGCCTGCTGCCCAAAAAAACTTGACACTAACCCCCCTTTTTTTCTACAATACTATAGTGTAGTTTTCTGAAAATAGAGTAAATAGATAATATATAATGTTATAGGAGAATAAAATGAAAAAATTAATACTGTTTCTTTTTTTTATCCTCTATACTTTACCTTCATTTGCCGAATTAAGAAGTGTCGCCATTTCATGCAAAGCTATAATAAAAGAAGATAATATTGGCTCGAGAATAATAACTGGTTTTAAGTATAGTCTTCATACAGGTATCGAATCAGAAGAAGTCAAAAATGTTACCTTAAAAGAACTTTTTCCCAAAATTGAAGAAGTAGCTTGGAGCGGCAGTGCCATTTATGTATTCATTTTTTCTGATTACACGCTGAACACTAAAACTCTAAAATCAATAATTAATGGAATCGAAAAAAATCCTCATATGCAAATAATCTACGTGGAAAATGGGGAAGCAAATAAATGGGCAGAACAAATTAAAAAAAATTACAACCTATAACAATGCGTTGCACCTGACATTTTTCCGCTTCGCGTAAAAAGCAGGGGAGTTCAAGCGTTCGGTGATATATAGATAACTTTTTCAGAACTATGGTTGATAGCTTATGAACATTTAATTTG
>JAGLYT010000070.1 GCA_023132075.1 bacterium | reverse complement strand
ATCATTGGTTAAACGGGACATTATTTCACCTGTGGAATTTTTACTGTAAAAGTCCAAAGAAAGCCTTTGCAACTGTTCATAAAGCTGGTTGCGTATATTCAAGACTACTTTTTGCCCGATGTACCCCATCAAATAAGTTTGTCCATAAGAAAATAACCCTTTGAAAATGTAAATTAAAGGAACAATCAAACAAATCCAGAATAACGTTTTTGCGTTTTTTTCAATTAAAACTCTATCAACCACATCCTTAAGGATATACATAGAAAGAGCAGTTAAAGCAGCCACAAACACCATACAAATCATAGACTCTAAAAATCTAAGTTTATAGGGTTTAACATAACTAAGCAAACGTTTATACAATTCATTCTCCTGTATGTACCAATAATCTCCGTATTTCCTCAGCAGCTTTGCGGGAAGCCCCAGGTTTTCCCAGTTTTTCCTTTACTATATGCAACTTTTCTTTAATTTCCAACAAGGTTTGCGGAGACTTTAACCATGTTAATGCTTTTTGAGCAATATCTTCTGATTTTATCTCATCCTGAATAAATTCAGGAACAATTTTTTCTCCGGCAATTATATTTACCAAACCAATAAAAGGGACCTTTATCAATCTTTTTGCTAAAAAATAAGACACACGGGAGACCCTGTACATAATAATCATCGGAACACCCAAACAGGCATTTTCCAGAGTTGCCGTCCCGGAAGCTACCAGGGCTAAATCCATTATCTTTCTGACATTATAATCTTTATCCCGGACAATTTGAAACTTATCCTCAGGAATTTTAAATGGTTTAATATAATCCATAGATATATTTTCCGATAAGGGAAAAACAAACTGTGCCTGAGGAATCCGGGAAATTATTGCTTTACTTATCTTTAACATTTCCGGCAATAAATAATCAATTTCCTGTTTGCGGCTACCCGGCATAATCCCAATAATAGGATTTTCTTCTTTTAACCCCAGCAAACTGCATGTTTGATTTTTATTCTTATCAGGATTTATTGCATCTAACATCGGGTGGCCGACAAAAGAAACATCAATTTTTTCCTGTTTATACATCCTCTCCTCAAAAGAGAAAAAAACCAACATTTTTTTAACCAGCCGGGATATTTTTTTTATTCTATTTTTACCCCATGCCCACACTTGCGGAGAAACATAATACACCACAGGTATACCCATTTTTTTTGCTACATTCGCCACTCTTAAATTAAATCCCGGAGCATCAATCAACACTATTGCGTCAGGCTTTTCTTTTTTAAGAAAAAGTTTAACCAGATTAAAAACTTTCCAAAAATCCACAATTTTCTTTAGCACTTCAAAAAAACCTATTACGGTTAAATCCACCAGATTATATAAAAAATTAATTTTCTCAGCTTGCATTTTTTCACCGCCCAAAACATATATTTCAAGTTGAGGAAAAATTTGCTGCAAACTGTGGATTAAATTTGCTCCATGTGTATCACCGGATGGATCACCCGCAATAATAAGTATTTTTTTAGACACTATTTTTGTATCCTTTTAATTTTCTCAAAATCTCCAAACCCACCTCTAAAGCATTTCTCCCGTGTTCTCCGGAAACAAGCGGCTTTCTTCCTTCCCTAACGCAACTAACAAATTCTTTAAGTTCCGCTTCCAACGGCTCTCCGGAAAACAATTTTGGTTTAATTATTTTTATATCCGACATAGACTTTACCGGAGAAGAAGATTTTTTCTTTTTATAAATTTTCAAACTTTGCTTTGCATAATCCAAGGAAATATAAGCATTCTCCTGAAATATACGAATCTTTCTCATTGTCTCCAAAGTAACCCGGCTGGCAGTAACATTCGCTACGCACCCATTTTCAAAATTAAGATGAGCAGTAGCAATATCTTCTTTGTCGGTTAAAATATCCGCTCCTACTGCATCAATATTGATTACCGGAGAATTTACCAAAAAAAGGATAATATCAATATCGTGAATCATTAAATCCAGAACTACCCCCACCTCACTGGCCCGGGGATTAAAAGGACCCAGTCTATAACTTTCTATAAAACGGGGATTATTTACATGTTTTTGCGCTTCATCAACAGCAGGATTAAATCGTTCAACATGTCCTACCTGTAAAATACAATTTTTTTCTTTAGCAGTTTGAAGTAATTCTTCCGCTTCTTCCAAAGAATTTGTAATTGGCTTTTCTATTAAAGTATGTATCCCTTTTTCCAAAAACACTTTTCCTATTTTATGATGTAATTTAGTCGGAACAGCAATACTTACCGCTTCTACTTTAAAGGAAAGCTCATCCGCTGAACTATAAACCGGCACTTTATATTCTTTGGAAATCTTTAAAGCAGCTTTCTCGTCTACATCCACTATTCCCACTAATTCCACATTATCCATTTTACTGTAAATACGTGCATGATGCCGTCCCAAATATCCTACCCCAACTACACCCATTTTTATTTTTTCCACTTTTTTCTCCATTTTATTCTTTAACTTATAATTGCCTGTCAATTGTTAGTTGTTTTTGTCTGTTATCCTTTAACCAATAAAACCAATCTAAACTCCGCCATAACAGACTGGCGAGACCCGCCTTACGGACTGGCGGACAGGCAAGCAATTTAAACTAATTGAAACCAATATAACCAATGCACCATCTTTATATTACCACAATACTTATATTCGCTTTATCGGCTAAAGAAACAACTTCCTCTCTATCAAAAATTAAAGTTTTATTTTCTTCGATAGCCAGAACAGACGCCTTCGCTTCAATTAAAACCTCTACTGTCTTTATCCCGATTACCGGCACATCAAAACGCATGTCCTGCTCGGGTTTAGACACCTTTACGACTACCACTCCTTCTCTGCCTAATTGACTCCCCCGAAAAATACATTCATTCGTTCCTTCTAAAGCTTCTACGGCTAAAACGCATCTATTTTTAACTATTACCGTCTGGCCAATATCCAGCCCTGCAATTTTTTTTGCAATTTCAAAGCCAAACTTAATATCCTTTTTTTCTTCTCCTGTAGGATGACTTTTTGTAAGAACTCCTTTTTTAGGAAGAAGAGAAGATAAAAAAAGAGTAGAATTAAGTAATTTAATTCCTTCTCTTTCCAATTCCTGCGCCACTGCCCCCAAAATCGAATCGGTTTTTTTATTCTTTATTTTACCCAATAACTTAATTGCATGAAAATCTAATTTTATTTCAGTAAACAACCGCGTATGCTTTACCTGTCCGGCCATTACAGCTTCTTTTACGTTTTCTTCCTTCAAAGTTTTTATCAATTTACTCAGGTTCCCAATATTAATCCAATAGACTTTATCACCTACTTCCTCTATTTTCCTATCCGCTTCCCCTTTCAACGCAATAATTATTAATTCTTTTCCCCCTTTTTTCGCCTCCTGTGCAAAAATAAAAGGAAATTTACCATTACCGGCAATAATCCCTATCTTATTCATTACTTACATATTCCTCTTTTAGATTCTTTTACAAACTTAATAAAATATTTCACTTCGTCACCAAGATTTGTTTCATTTTGAAGCATTTCCAATGCTTGTGTAGTATTAAATTTAGAATGAAAAAAAACTTTATAAATTCTTTTCAATTCCATTCTTACATCAGAAGAAAAATTTCCTCTTCGTAAACCTATAGTATTTAATCCAAACAATTTAATCGGGTTCCCTACGGCTTTACAATAAGGTGGAATATCCTTATTTACACGCGACGCTCCCCCGACAATTGCCATTAAACCTATACGGACAAACTGATGTATAGCGGTAAGCCCGCCGATAATAACTCTATCTTCAATTACTACATGCCCGGCTAAAGTAACTACATTAGCCAATATTACCCGATTACCGACAATACAATCATGGGCAACATGAACATAAGCCATTAATAAACAATTATCTCCGATTCTTGTTTCACCCGTAGACACAGTACCTTTATTAACGGTGACATATTCCCGAATAACCGTATTATTTCCTATTATAACCCTGGTATCTTCTCCTCCATATTTCAAATCCTGAGGAATACTCCCGATAACCGCCCCCGTATAGATAGCACAATTTTCTCCTATCTGTGTATCCCCCTCAATTACAACCCTTGGTCCGATAACGGTGCCTTTACCGATTTTAACCTTCGCCCCAATTATAGAATAACTACCTATTTTCACCCCGTCCCCTATGACAGAGTCAGGATGAATCAAAGCAGTTTTGTGAATTTCCACTTTCAGCCTCCTTTTTGCACTTTTTAATTTATTGCAATTTACTTGTTTAGTTCGGAAAAAACGCAAGAAAAGTTTAAATCAACTACGTCGCAGCAAGCTGCAAGGAATTAAACTCTCGACCCTTCGACTCCCTACGGTCTCTCAGGATCAATTCTATTTCCTTTGAAAAACAACTATTTATCTACCAGGGAAAACATAAACTCTGCTTCAGCAGCTAACTTATCACCAATATAAGCTAATCCCTTAACAATGCCCCCTCTTGCCCTTGCTTTCAATATCTCCACTTCCAATCTTAATTGATCTCCCGGAAAAACAGGTCTTCTGAATTTTGCTTCTCTGATTGCCATAAAATAAGCTATTTTATTTCTTAGGTCCGGACGGCTTAAAAATAAAACACATGAGGCTTGAGCCATTGATTCGACAATAAGCACTCCCGGCATAATAGGATGACCGGGGAAATGCCCGTTAAAAAAATTTTCGTTGATAGTTACATTTTTAAAACCCACCGCTTTTTTTTCCTCTACTATTATAATCTTATCTACAAAAAGAAAAGGATACCGATGGGGAATTAGTTTTTGGATTTCATTAATATCAAAAATCTTGCCTTCGGGAATTTGTTTTTTCGGCATCTCCAGAATAGAAGAAGATGATACTTCTTTAGACACAGGGGAAGATGTCATAAACTCATTTATTTTTTTAGCCAAAGCAATATTGGAGGGATGCCCGCATTTAATAGCAATAACATGTCCCTTTAAACACTTCCCCAGCAAATATAAATCACCGATTAAATCCAATACTTTGTGCCGAACAAATTCATCAGTGAAACGTAAATTTTTATTGTGAATTCCTTTCTCGCCTACCACGACTGCATTTTCCAGAGTCCCTCCCCTGGCTAATCCCTGTTTTTTTAATTCCTCTATTTCATAATCAAAACAAAATGTGCGGGAAGAAGCAACTTCCCGCTCAAAATTTTCTTCTGTAATTACGGAAGAAAAAAATTGTGTTTTTAATACAGGATGGTTATAATCAATAGTACAACTAACTTTAAACCCATCATAAGGCAGAACAACTAATTGTTTATCCCCTTTGGAAAACTCTATTGGCTGATTAACAACAAAATATTTTTTAGGAACATTTTGAGTTTTTACCCCGCTTTTTTTTAAAACTTCTAAAAAAGGCAAAGAACTGCCATCCGCTACCGGCAATTCTTTAGAATTAATCTCAATAACTAAATTATCTATCCCCAATCCATAAAACGCTGCCATTAAATGCTCTACCGTATGTATTTCTACCCCATCCTTACCAATAGTGGTCCCTCTCTTAATTCCTACCACATTGCTAATATTTGCTTCAATTACCGGTTGACCCGGTAAATCAATACGTATAAATTTTATTCCCGAATCAGGAGGAGCCGGTTTAAAATTAATTTTTGTTTTCACTCCCGTATGCAAGCCTATTCCCGAATAAGAAATTTCTCTTTCTATGGTTTTTTGTTGTCCCATTACGTTAGTTATCCTCCTTAAAATTTTGTGTTTGTTCTTTCTTTATTATCTTCTTTATTTCCTGAATTTCTTTATACATATCCGGTAATTTCTGCATCAAGGCATATATTTTTTTTGCTTTTTGGTGTGGCCTGGCCGGATATCCGGAAACTACCGTATGTTTCGGAATACTATGCGTTACCCCTGCTTGTGCCCCAACAACAACCTTATCCCCAACACTAATATGTCCCACCAATCCTGCCTGACCGGCTAAAGTAACATTGTTCCCTATTTCGGTACTCCCTGATATACCTACCTGTGCTACAACAAAACAATTTTTTCCAATCTTCACATTGTGAGCGATTTGAACCAGATTATCTATTTTCGTCCCCTGACCAATATGGGTAACTCCACAAGTAGCACGGTCAATAGTAGTATTTGCCCCAACTTCTACTTCATCTTCAAGCACTACTTTTCCTATTTGAGGAATTTTATGATGTTTTTCCTCAAACGGAACAAATCCGAATCCATCGTTTCCAATTACCGCTCCACAATGGATAATTACTTTATTTCCAATGTATACTTCTTCCCTGACGGTTACGTTGGCATAAATCAACGAATTAGCCCCAATTTTACTTCCCACTCCAATATAACATCCGGGATAAATAATCGTATTTTCCCCAATTTCTACATTATCCTCAATTACACAATAAGCTCCAACAGCAACATTTTTACCTAAAGTAACACCCTTCCCGATTAAACAGGTTTTATGAACCTCTCTGGCAATATAATTTTGTTTTGATAGGAAAACAATATTTAAAACCTGCGAGAAAGCAAAGTAAGGATTTTTCACTCTTATTATAGTTTTATCATTTATGGGTTTTAAATCCCGGGAAACAATAATTGCCGATGCCCTTGTTGTATGCAAATCTTCTATGTATTTAGGATTAGAAAGAAAAGAAATATCTCCTTCTGCAGCCTCTTTTAATCCCGTTACATTATTTATGACAATTTCTTTCCTTCCTTCTACTTTTCCGTTTATTATTTGTGCAATTTCTTCTACTTTTAAGGGAAAACTCAATTTTTCTTTGCTCATTTTTGCCTCTTTAGCCTTTCTAATACTTTATCGGTAATATCCAGCACTTCTTTTCCATAAAGAATTTCTTTTTTATCTAAAATTATACTAATTCCCTCTTCATGTCCAACCTTTTCTATTACATCATAAATCATCTCTAATACTGTTTCAACATAGTCCTTATCCCGGGAAATAATTTCTTTTTTTGTTTGTTTGATAAATTCCTTCAATTCTTTTTCTTTATGTAAAATCTGCATTTCCCTATCCTCTATTGTTTCCACTGTTGTAGTATCTTTTTCAACTTCAAATTCATCGGTTATTTCTTGAATTTCATCCTGCTCTAATTCTTCCTTCTTTTTTTCGCTTTGTATCCCTACCACAGTGGCAGTACCCTTTTTGATATCAAATTCGGTGCTTTTTTCTCTTGCTTCACTTTTTTTTATCTTTTCCCTCTCTTTTTCTATCTCCTCTTTTTCTTTTTTTATTTCTTCTTTTCGTTTTTCTATCTCTTCTTTTTTTAGTTTAATTTTTACCTTTAATTTTTGTTTAGCTTCCCTGGTCTTAGGAAATTCTTTAAAAACTTTTTTAATATCTACATATCCAATACGTTCATAATCCGAAGATAAATTCAAACCATATAACGAAATGTTAACGCAAAAATAGAAAATGGAAAATAATAATAAAAAAATCTTTCGATTCATTTTTTCACTCCCTTATCTATCTGTTTAAAGACAAATCCTAAATCCCAATATCCTAAAATAGTCCATAGTCCACAGTCGATAGTCCATAGACAAAAACAATAAATAAATACTAAATCCCCGCCATAACAGACTGGCGAGGCAAGCGAAACAAAAAATTAACTGCCTAATAAAACTAATTAAAAACAAACAGTAATAAATTAGATATTACAAACAACAACTTACAAATTGATTTAAAAAACCTGGCCAATAGTAAAATACCATTGATGACGATTAGAAGTCGGAACCGAATCTTTATGGTTTAAACCATATCCCCAATCAAGCCGAATAGGAAATACCGGGGTTTT
>JAGLYT010000007.1 GCA_023132075.1 bacterium | reverse complement strand
GATTTCGGATTTATTTTTTATTTTTTGTCTGTTATCTATGGACTATCGACTATGGACTTCTGTTTCTTTTTAACTAGTAACTAATAACTGTAGTTTCTGTCTATGGACTATTGTTTCCCAACTTCCCGCCTTTTTTTTTGTCTTTTATTTTTTAAACCAATTGAAACTAATAAAACCAATCTAAACCAACCAACTATCTTTTTCTTTTAACCGTTTTTTTTTATCTTTCCGGAATTAACAAGACAGTAGTAGTCGTGTGATGAAGACCACTTAATTGCCCTAATTCCATAAATATTTCCCCGTATGTTTCAAATCCAATAAAGGGAACATCTTCCCCGATAACTTCTCCAATCGCTTTAATTGCTTTAGGAAAATCGTCCCCTAAAATAAGACCCCTGCAAGCACAATCAAAGATAAGTGCCCCGGCAACTTTAGCCCCTCTTAACGAATCAACCGCTAATTGTGCGGCCTCTCTTGCAGAATCAATCTGAGCATCTTTTGAACTTTCCATGATTTTTATTATTGTATCCTCAGGAATAGGGCACCCAAAGTTTAACGACCCATCCGGATTAACAGAGAGAGGAACTCTAATTTTATAGTCCATCCCTGTAAGCAACCCTGCTTCATATTTAATAAGATAACTTCCTTCTTCCGTAGAATCGGACAATTTGTCCACATCTATATCAAATTGCTCTTTAGCTCTTTCTCTTGTATACTTTTTCCAAACTTCGAATGCAGGCTTGTTATTTAATTCATAAAGAATACATCCTTCGGATTTAGTCACATTCAAAGCAGGACTCCATGGCTTATGTCCGTGTTTTATTCCCATTCCTACAGGAATTTCCGAAGCCATTAAACATAGTGTAATGGCTTCGGAATTTATTTGGTTATCCATAAAAACCCTTGTTTCTTTAAATTTTAAATCATCCCCGGCTGCTCCCCCAATTAATCTTACAAGAGAACCCATAATACTATTTACAGCTAAAGTTAAATCTTCTCCTTCTTTAACTAATCCGTCTATAAGCTCTATACAACAAAGATGAGGATAATTATTTACTGCCTCAGGAAATTTCCCGGCAGCCTGTTTTATTGCCTCTCTTCCTTTTTTTTCAAGTTGATTTTCATGCCCAAGAAAAAATTTATGGTCATTAGAAGATATTAAAGCACAACATACGCTTTTTTTACCAACTCGCTCTTCGGTAAATTCACCGGCACTGGAACAACCGATAAGAGGGGCATTTTGAGTAATTTCTTTTACTCCTTTTATAACCTCTGCATAATTATACTCAGAAGAACAAAATACAATTGTAAGATGAATCTTTTCTCCTTTCATTTTTTCCAACGCCTTACCGGCAACATCCTTTCCTACCAAAAAACTATCTTCCCCAAAACTATCTTCCCCAAAACTTACTCCCGTCACAAATTTAGTAGGCATAAAAATCTCTCTTTTCTTTATGGTAATGTCAAAAAGATTTGACTGCTTTTTCTTTTTTTATTCTGCGTGCCTGTCCACCAATCTTTAAGGTGGATCATTCCGCTCCGCCTCAGGCGGATGATGCGGAATCCAGTAGTTGCTGCTTTTCTTTGATTTTTTTTCAATTCATGACTTATAACTGTTAATTGTCATTTAATCCCCTAACCCCCTTTTTCAAAGGGGAAAAAAATGTCTTTCCTCTTTTGTCTTTTTCTTTTGTCTCTGTCTGTCAACTGTCATCTGTGAACTGTAATTTGTTGTCTGTTATCTTTCCGGAATTAACAAAATAGTAGTAGTAGTATTATGAAAGCCACTTAGTTGTCCTAATTCCATAGCTATTTCTCCGTATGTTTCCAGTCCAATAAGGGGAACATCTTTTCCAATGACTTCTTTAATAGCTTCAATCACCTGATAAAATTCATCTTTTAAAATAAGGGCACGACAGACACAATCAAAGATAATCGCACCGGCAATCTTAGCTCCTCTTAATGAAGCAACAGCTAACCTCGCGGCCTCTCTTGCAGAATTAATCTGAGCATCTTTTGAACTTTCCATGATTTTTATTATTGTATCCTCAGAAATAGGACAAACAAGATTAAGAGACCCATCGGGATTAGCAGAAAAAGGAATTCTAATTTTATAGTCTATCCCTGTAAGTACCCCTACCTCATATTTAATAAGATAACTTCCTATTTCCGTAGAATCGGACAATTTATCCACATTTATATCAAATTGCTCTTTAGCTCTTTCTCTTGTATACTTTTTCCAAACTTCGAATGCAGGCTCGCTATTTAATTCGTAAAGAATACAGCCTGCAGATTTGGTTACATTTAAAGCAGGACTAAGCGGCGTATGTCCGTGCTTTACTCCTATTCCTACAGGAATTTTAGAAGCAATTAAACACAAAGCAATGGTATTAGAATTTATTTGATTATCCATAAATACCTTTGTTTCTTTAAATTTTAAATCATCTCCGGCTGCTCCTCCTATTAATCTCACCAGAGATCCCAAAACACTACTCACCGCTAATGTGACTTCCTCTCCTTTCCCTGTCAATCCATCAATCAACTGCAGACAGGAAAGATAAGGATAATCATTTACTGACCGAGAGAAGTTTCCGGTAGCTTGTTTTACTGCTTCTATTTCATTTCCTTTAAATTCTTTTCCACACCCGAGAAAAAATTTATGGTCATTAGAAGATATTAGAGCACAACATACGCTTTTTTTACCAACTCGCTCTTCGGTAAATTCACCGGCACTGGAACAACCAATAAGAGGAGCATTTTGGGTAATTTCTTTTATTCCTTTTATAACCTCTACATAATTATACTCAGAAGAACAAAATACAATCGAAAGATGAATCTTTTCTCCTTTCATTTTTTCCAACGCCTTACCGGCAACGTCCTTACCTACCAGAAAACTATCTTCCCCAAAACTATCTTCCCCAAAACTTACTCCCGTCACAAATTTAGTAGGCATAAAAATCTCTCTTTTCTTTATGGTAATGTCATTTATTAAAATCCCCTAACTCCCTTTTTCAAAGGGGGGAAAAAAGTCTTTCTTCTTTTGCCACTCATAGTTTTTAGTCATTGTTTTAAATTTTGTAATTATTTTGTAGTTGCCTGATTCAGAGATTATTGAAAAACGGTAGCCGACGGCTTTAGCCGACGAATTTTTTTGCTGATTATTCCCAACTGGTACCACTTTTCACGCAAACTAAAGTTTGCGACTACCAAATTCGTATTTTTCAACAATCTCTTCATTAGGCGTCATTGTTATCTGTTCTACTCAATCATCAAAGTTAAGGATAGACAAGTAAATTGGGCAACTACATTAAAAATCTATTTTTTATTTTTTACCTTTTAACCAATATAACCAACTAACTGTCCTTATCCTTTACCCCTTCTCTCCTTAATAATGGGCAGGGTAAAAATAAATTCAGAACCAACATTATGCTGGGACTCAGCCCAAATCTTCCCTTTATGTCCGGTAATTATTTCTTTAGAAATAGCTAAACCAAGTCCTGTACTGCCCGGTTTTCTGAATTTTTTCCCTATCTGTTGAAATTGCTCAAATAATCTGCCTAATTCTTTTTCTTCGATTCCTTCACCGGTATCTTTAATCCCCACCCGGATAAATTTACCGTCATTGTCCTTTTTGCTGCTTACCGTGATTCCCCCTTTGTTCGTATGTTTAAAGGCATTATTAGTTAAATTGATCAACACCTGAATGATTTTATCTTTATCAAATAAAATTTTATCCATATTATTACCTAACTCCAATCTAACATAAAGGCCTTTGTCTATAGCTACCGGCTGCTGCATTTTTACTATTTCTGTTATCGCTTGATTAAGGTCGTTTTCCTCCATTCTGAACTCAGATTTTCTGGCTTCCAATTTAGAAAAATCAAGTACTTGATTAATTAAGCGGTGCAATCTGTCTACATTCCTTTTTGCCGTAGCTAAAAAATCCTCCTGATCAGTGTTTATTTTTCCGGCGGACCCATCCAGTACTATGCTTATTCCCTCTTTTATTGCCGTAAGCGGAGTTCTTAACTCATGCGAAACCATCGATAAAAAATCCGATTTTATCTTTACTGCTTCTTTCATTTTTTCTTCCGTTTCCCTACGACGGGTGATATCCACATGAGATGCCATCTGACCAATAATTCTCCCTTTATTATCTTTTACCACCGATGCGTATATCGCTATCGGAAAACAAGTGCCATCCTTTCTTCCGGCAATTAATTCCCCCTGCCAATTCCCTCTTATTATTGTCTTTGTTACTTGCTGTGATTTATAGATTCCTTCTTTGAAATAAAAAGAATTAATTTTTTCTCCTATCATTTCTTCTTTTGAATAACCAAATAGCCTAATAAATGCCTCATTCACATAAATAATCTCCCCTGAAAGATTAGCTATAGCCATACCTTCTACCGCACTCTCCACCGCATGAGAAAATAATCTTAGTTTTTCTTCTATCTCCCTGCGTTGAGCAATTTCCTGATAAAGTTTTTCTCTTGAGATAGTTGATTTTTTTAAATTTATTCTCATCCGATCAAAAGCCCGGGAAAGTTGTCCAACTTCATCGTTTATCTTTGTTCCAACTTTAAAATCCACATCCCCTTCTCCTATTCTTTCCGTACCTTTATGCAAGGCATGAACTGGACGAATAATCAATCCGGCAACAAATATCCCACACAACCAAGAACCTGTAATAACAAAAAAACTTATTTTTAAAAGAACCGGTTTCTGTTCATAAATAAAAGCCAGGGCTTCTTTTTCTCCTATTTCCGTTATAAGTCCCCAGGATAACTGCTCAATATGCTTATGCACCCCTAAAACTAAACTCCCCTGATAATTTTTATAGGTAAAAACTTTATGCTCATGTTCTTTCTCTCCAAATTCTTCTATATCTTCCAGACACTTTTTTACCCCTTCAGTCTCAACCTTTAGTTTAAGAAAAGTATCTTCCATAAAACGGGAAGAACTAATTATAAATCCGTTTTTGTTTACTAAATATACTTCCCCTGTTTTCCCTAAATTCATTTGGTTAGTGGTAATCTCATTTATTTCCCGCATTAAAATCCTTATTATCAATATCCCTAAAAAATTAGTTTTTTCTTCATCTAAAACCGGCGTAGAAAAAGAAAGATAGGGTATTTTTTTAGTTCCGGACACACAAACATCTTTAGTAAAAACACCTTCTCCCCTTGCATTTAAAAAACATGAATTATTATTTTCATCTTTTCCTATATAATTCTCATCAGTGGCAGCAATAACTGTTCTTTTTTTATCTAATAATAAAATATCGCTGACAGATTCATCACTCCGGGCAGTATTTTTTAGTCTGCGTTGAGCTTTTCTATATCGGGATTGATAATTTTTATCATTTTTTTTAGCTAACAACAAATCTTTTAAAACAATACTCTCTGCTAATTGGTTGGTTGCCCTTTTCTGTGATTTTAGAAATGTTTCAATAAGAGTCACTCTTGAGTTAATTATAGTGATTAAATGGTCAAAAACCATTTTTTTCATATCTCTTTTAGTTTTGCCAAAAGCAATAACCATACTTATACTGCTTAAAATCACAGCAGTTATTAAAAAAGACAAACTTATTTTGTTAGCTATTTTCATCTATTATCCTTTTCAAACTTCCAACTCATAAATACTAATTGAAACCAATCTGACTAATAAAACAAATCTAAACTAATTAAACTGTCCTTTTTATCTGTTTTAATAAACCCTAACCTCGTCAAAACTCACTTCCGAATGCCCCCAGGACCTAAACCCTGTTGCTCCTGAGGAAAAAGAATCATCATCGAATTCCATGATTATCTGCCCATCAACACTGATTTGATGACTATTTCCATCAACCCCAATGGAAATAGTATGGGATTGACTGTAAATAGAAAACCCCTCCGGCATACTTACCCGTTGAAAAGGGCTCTGTTCTCTGCCGTTAAATACCTTTCTTACCAGAAAAGAATATGCATCTCCGAGATCATATTGAAAACAATATCCGGTTATATTTGCTTTCCCATCACTGCGATAATAAATTCCATATCCCATTCCCTCATCCAAAGTTGCCTCCATCTCTACTGTATAATCTGTCCAACCAAGGCTTCCGAAAACAAGCCGATGCTCTTCCCCTTTCCCCGTAGGTCTAAGTGCCCCGTCCTGAATAACCCAATCTCCTCTGAGCGGCGTAAGATAATCCATATTATCAAAATCAGATGAAAACAGTTCTGTTTCCGAATTAGAATCACCCTCCCAAAAATACCAATAATGAACTGAACATCCCACCATAGGATAAGAGGAAGAAAGAGTGGAAGTACTTATCCAGATATATTGGCCTCCGCCGGCACAGGTAGGCATCTTATCCAGGAAACCTTCCTTTACCAGTTTGGAAATGTTTAAACAGGGCTCATCCTTAGTATAATAATAACGCCGTTCCGCATCTTCAATCGCCACCCGATTCACCAAACATTGGGTAACCCGTACTTTCCGGTCTGCCTCATCATATTTAATCACGCCAACAGTAGCCATTGTCAATATTATAATTACAACCATTACAAGCTCAATTAAAGTAAACCCTCTATTTTTATGACTAATCATTTACTCCAGTACCTCCGGAATGGGGGAGAACCTACTCACTCTAATTGCCCGATAACCGCGTTTCCCGTGTCGATTCGGATTAGGACAGAAAACTATTGTATTCTCGTCTTTTTGCTGTACAATATACGGTTTTTTGCTAACCGGACAAACTAAAGCCATTTCCGACAAACTATCCTCCTGAATCATTCTGGATATCTGCCAAAGATTCTTAATACACTTATCTGTTTTAACATCAGTTTTAATGGCCCCTTTACGAATTACTTTATTTCCTTTTAATGATTTAATCATTCGGGGTAATAAGACTGCATTAATTCCCATACAAATAACAAACAAACAAATAATCAAGGTTTTCCATTTTTTACTTCTAACCTCAGAAGTTTCTTTTGCTCTTTCATTCAATAAATCGCTTTCTGTCTTGACAAATTCATTAGCAAATTCAATCGCACATTGACTGCAGTAACGTTTTCCATTGATTAAATTCAATTCTCTTTTGTTAAATTCTTTATTACACTTAACACATTTTAAATTTGAAATTATTTCGTTACTCATCTTTTCAACTCCCTCCGTTTTTAAATATTTCAACAGATTTATCTAAAATAATTTTTTTTCCCTTGATTAACCGCTAACCCATAAGGTAGATAAATTAAATAACTATATTAATTACGATACACAGCATTCATAATATTTCTTCCTAAATGTCTATTTGGCAGAAGTCGTTAATATTTCAAAGATACGATTAATTTTTAACAATAATGTTTCTTTATCAAATGGCTTTTTGATATAATCGGTAGCACCCATTTTGAGTCCCCTTTTTTCATCTTCCGTATTTGCTCTTGAGGTCAAAAACACTACAGGACTTTTAATTCCTTTCTGGTTTTTCATTTCCAATAACTTAAATCCGTCTAAATTAGGCATATCCACATCAGAAAGAATCAATTCAAAATTTACTTTACCCATACGAAGGAGAGCCTCTATACCGTCTTCCGCCACGGTAACAGAATACCCCCCGTTTTCCAGCAAGCTGGCTACCAATCGGCGTATATCGCTATCATCTTCCACCAGTAATATATGTCTCTTCTCCGTTGATTTTTTCTCTTCCGCTATTTTGCTTTCCACTAGTTCTTTTTCCGGTTTTTCTTCCGAAACACTCCGGATTGTTTTTTTATCCAAAGCATTAATTTGTACCTCTTCTATTAATATCGTTCCACAAACCTGTTTTACTGAAAACTTCAAATCCTTCACTTTTTGTAAAGCATGGTCACCAATTAAATAATCACCCCGCTGCTTAGCAAAACTCCTTATCCCGGCAACAGGAACATTGTCCCGCACCATTTTGGATATCTCCGAATCAAATTTTAAAAT
The DNA here is from genome assembly GCA_023132075.1 of bacterium. Classification (GTDB taxonomy): domain Bacteria; phylum CBDUZB01; class JAGLHV01; order JAGLHV01; family JAGLHV01; genus JAGLHV01. The sequence continues at coordinate 8,902 of JAGLYT010000007.1, read as the reverse complement.
TTCATAAACAGCTTCTCTTCCATAAAAACCAGAGTAGTTACACTGGGGACAACCTGCCGGATGAGCAACTTTTTCCGGAAAATCAGTGGTATATTTTGACAAAAGCCTTCTCTCTTCTTTCGTAATCGGGAATACCTCCCGGCAATGAGGACAAAGAACTTTAAGTAATTTTTGAGCTATTATACCCAAAATCGAATCCGCCATTGTAGTCCGGGAAACTTCTAATGTTTCCAGACGAAAAACTGCTGTAGTCGCATTAGCCGAATGCATAGTACTAATCGCCAGATGACCGGTACCAGCTGCCTGCATAGCTACGGAACTGGAAAATTGATCTCTCATTTCTCCTATATAAAGTATATCCGGATCCTGACGCATTGCTGACCTTAAAAGTATATTAAAAGTAACTCCGATTTTTTCGTTTACCTGTTGTTGATTGGCATCGGGAATAGTATACTCAATGGGATCCTCCACTGAAATTAAACTCCTGCTTTTACAGTCTATCTGGCTCAGGAGACTATAAATGGTAGTAGTTTTTCCTGAACCGGTCGGTCCGACTAATAAAATCAGCCCGCTGCTTTGCCGGGAAAATTCGCGCATAGTTTTTTCCTGTTGGGGGGTCATTCCCAAAAGATCCAATGCCTTTGGTTTAGCCTTAGGCTCTAACAAACGCAAAATAACACTTTCCCCGTAAGCTGTATTAGTAGTAGCTACCCTTAATCTAAAATTTCTATTATCCACAGATATAGCAAAAGAACCATCCTGTGGTTTCCGTCTTTCAGCAATATCCAAATCAGCAAGTACTTTAAAACGGGCAATCATTCGTAATGCCGTCTTATCCTTCAAAAAAAAAGCCTGTTGCATATCGCCGTCTACACGAAAGCGAATACTCGTTTCTACTTCTTTTGGCTCAATATGTATATCACTTGCTCTCTGGCTTATCGCTTTACAAATAATATGGTTGGTTATATATTTTACCGGGTGGTTTTCTATTTCTTTCTGAGAAGCGGTTTGGGAAATAATATCAACGGTTATTTTATCATTTGATCCTTTTTCCTGAAAAAAGGAATCGATATTTTCAGGCTCAGTAATCACTATCCTATTATTTCCGCTTACCTTACTTAAAAACTCTATTAATTCCCAATTAAACGGATTGCTCAAGGCAAAAACCTTATTCTCTGCATTTTTCGTTTGAATTAGATCACTTATTGCTACTACGTGATATTTTCGACAAAAAGAATTGGGAAGAATATTGGTTTGTAAAAGTTCCGGATCAAGATAAGGCATATATTTTAATTTTAAAAACTCAGCAATGTACTGGGATAATTGAGCACTGGAAATATTTAAAACTTCCACCAGTGAATTTATTACTGCTACTTTTGTCGTTAATAATATTTTCTTTTGTTCTGCGTTTAAATTCAATTTATTTTCTAAAACTTTTTTAAACTCTTTAAATTGCCCGGGAAATCTCACCTCTTTTAACCCAACAATTTCCTCTCTTTCCTGCATCGCTGTCAAATTCTTTAAGTGCTTCCTTATTTTATCTAATATTTCCTTTTTGCTGGGCGGTTTTACTATATAATCCACCGCACCATAGGAAAACGCTTTTTTCTTATCCTGCTCTTCATCCAGGGCACTGATAAAAATCACCGGAATACCGGTAAGATTTTTATCCTCTTTTATTTTCGAACAAACCTCATATCCATCCATTTCCGGCATTCGGACATCAAGCAGAATTAAATCCGGTTTTACTTTTCCGACTGTTTCCAGTGCCTTAAGACTGTTATCAATGATATCAATTGTATAATTTTCATTTTCCAGATACCGTTTAAATATTTTTAAAACTTCCACGTCATCATCAATAACCAATACTTTCGGTCGCATAAAATTACCTAACCTCCACCTGATTAAGATAAGTTATTAACTCCCTGGATAACTTTTCTATTGGTCCTGCCTCTTCGTTTTTTGCTTCCCTTTCCAACAAGTAACCTATTTTACTAATCCGTTCAAACCCATAAAGCTTTCCCGAACCAACCATCTTATGCCCCAATTCCTTAATTTTTACAAAATTGTTCTTCTTTAAATTATCAATGATCAAAAGGCTGTCTGTTTTTCTGTTTGCCAGAAATTCAGGAACAAAATCTTTAATATCTATGTCCGCAGTAATTACTTTCCCTAATGAAGAAGGCAAAGAAATATATTTAGTAATAAGTTTAAAAACTTCTTCCTGTTGAAAAGGACGAAACAGATAATCATTAAACTCCGATGATATTTCCTTTTCTTTGCTGGAAATTATTCCTACGATGGGCATCGCTTTCAAATCAGAAATAAATTCATGCTCCCGTATTTTTTTAGCTACCAAAAATTCATCTTTTTCACCTATTTGGGTATCAAATAAAATCAAACTGTATTGGTTTTCTTTGAATCTTTCAAGTGTTTCTTCCCCCGTTCCCACTGTATCCAAAATCACTCCGTCGGGCAAAAAACTCCAGAGCAACATTTTTTCGTCGGGTTCTGAAGTACAAAAAAGAATCTTAACGGAAAATTGCTCAAATTGTAACATTATTATCCCCCTTCTATTTTTATTTTAAGCATTCAGAGCCCTGAAAAACACACCGCCTATGAAAAGACCCCGACACAATATCTATTTTTAAAAAATACAATTGCAAAAATAATGCCATCCAAATTTTATAAGAAATAAAACAGATACTTGTTTTACCTTCAATTAAAACGATTGCGTTGTCACTTAAATTGTTATGCAAAAAATAAATCACGAATTAAGCAAATTACACTAATACTTAAGTTATTCTACAAAACTTCTTCTCTAAAAGCAAGCAGAAAATTTGTATTTCCTTCCTTTGACAATAAGAACCTCCTCGTTTTAACTTTTTATTCTATATTTTTCTTGACAAGGACTATTTGTGTTATTATAATGAAAGGGAAGAAACTGCTAAGAAAAAATGACTTGTTTTTTTTTACCATCATTTTAGAGCATTACTTAAATCTATTAAAGCGTAGCTAAAAGACAAATTTAAAGAAGGTTTAACCCATAAGATGATTTCAAAAAAAGGGATTTTTAATATCTTAATAGTGGATGACAACCCTGATCACGCCCAATTAGCTAAAGATAAATTGCTCAGTACTAATCCTGAATATCAAATTAATATAGCTCATTCCGGCACAGAATGTTTAAAGTTACTTTCTCAAAATAACTTTGATATATTACTCTTGGATTATAATCTACCAAAAGAAAATGGTTTGGAATTACTAAGCAAATTAAGAAAAATGTATCAATTACCGGTTATTTTTGTTACAGGACAGGGAAATGAAAAAATAGCCGTAAACGCAATAAAATCAGGTGCTTATGATTATATTACCAAAAGTACTAATTATCTTAGTATACTGCCTTTAGTCGTAGAAAAAGCAATCACTGCTTTTCAAACAAAAAAATTACAAGCCAAACTACAAAAAAGTTTAGAAGAATCAGAAGAAAAATATAGAGATTTAGTAGAAAATGCCAACGATTTAATCTGCACCTTAGATAGTACCGGTAAAATCACCACTATCAATAAGCAAGCAATTTCATTTTTTCATTATTCTAAGAATGAAATACTTAAAATGAATCTTAAACACTTTATTTCCCCTGATGTCCGGAAAAATATTCCCACTTTTATACGAAAAACTATTGAACAAGGCACTGTTTCCGGATTCAAAACAAAATTAACCAATAAAGAGGGTAAAGAAATTATAGTGGAAATCAATGCCTCGTTGATAAAACAAAACGGAGAAATCAGCGGAATAAGAACAATTATACGTGATATTACCCAACGGGAAAAAATGGAAGGGGAAATAAAAAAATCAAAACATTATTTAGAAAATTTATTTGCCAGCATCCAGGACGCTATTTTTTGCCTAAAGCCGGATACGACTATTGCTTCCTGCAATGAAGCGGCAGAAAAAATATTTAATTACAGTAAACAAACAATGCTGGGGAAAAAATTAACTGCATTATCTACTGATGATAGAAAAATCTTTTCTCTAATAAAAAAAATCATTGACCCTAAAATAACAAAAAAAATTTATGCCCAGGAAGTATTAATGAAGAAAAAAGATGGTAAAAAATTCCCTGCTGAATTGCAAATTAGTTCAATGAAAAACAAAAAAACCGAAAATACGGAAATATTGGTAACAATCAAAGATATCAGCGAAAGAAAACAACTTCAACTCCGGTTAATTCAGGCAGATAAAATGGTCACTCTGGGACAACTGGCCGGAGGTGTGGCCCATGAAATCAATAATCCTTTAACCAGTGTAATGGGTAATGCCCAATTACTCCTGATGCAATTACCCCCAACTAATCCGGGATATACCGAAATACAAAAAATAGAACAGTCTGCCCAACGTTGCAAAAGTATTGTAACCAATTTATTAGGTTTTTCCCGCCAGCAAGAGTTTGAATTTCAAGCAACAAATGTTAATGAGATAATCAATAGAACCCTTTCTTTATATGAACGCCAATTAACCATTGAAAATATTCGTGTAGTTAAAAAATATGCCAAAAATTTACCTAAATTAAAACTTAGCGCCCCTCAAATACAACAAGTATTTCTTAACTTAATTGTAAACGCACAACAATCAATGCCTAGCGGAGGGAATTTGACCATCAGTACCGAAATAAGTAATACCGCCTCATCAAAAAACAAATTAATTGATAATAAACAATCAGAAAAAAACATCACTATTACTTTTCAGGATCAAGGAATGGGGATAGAAAAAGAATCTTTAGCCAGAATATTTGACCCCTTTTTTTCTACTAAAGAAGTTGGAAATAATACAGGACTGGGACTTTCTGTAAGTTATGGAATTATAAAAAAACATAAAGGAAACATTCGGGCTAAAAGTAATGGAAAAGGAAAAGGCTCTAAATTCGTTATAATTTTACCGTTAGAAACGGAAAAGGAAAGCTTATGAATAAAGCAAATATTCTAATAGTTGATGATGAATACGAAATACGAGATCTTTGCAGCAAACTTCTTCGGCAAAAATCCTATTATGTAGAATCAGCTAAAAACGGAGAAGAAGGTTTAACAATGTTAGCCAATAACTTTTTCGACCTGGTTCTGCTTGATTTAAAAATGCCCGGACTTAACGGAATAGAAGTATTAAAACAAATTAAAAAAAATAACATAAAAACCGATTCTATTATCCTTACCGGATATGCAACTATTGAAACAGCTGTAGAAGCAATGCGCTTAGGAAGTTTTGATTATATAAGCAAACCTTTTAATCTTTCCCAACTTAACACAACAGTTGAACAGTGCATAAACAAAAGATTAGCCGATACCTCTATCCCATTTCTTAAAAAAATACCCTCTTTTGCCGATACGGATTACAATTTAAAAACATCAATTAATAGTATTATTACCGATACAAATTCTTTATTAAACGAATGGGATAAACAAGAACCATCCCCGCAACAAATTTTTAAAAAAATTAATATTAATTCTAAAAACTTATTGCGGATGATTAATAACCTTTTGGATTTATCCAGGATTGCTATGCACAAAACAGCTCTTTCATGGGAAAAGATTCAATTAAAAAATATTGTAGAAGAAATTATATCGTATGCGGATCCATTATTAAAAGAAAAAAATATTCTTGTCAAAACATATATTGACTCCAATTTACCCTTTATTATCAGTGATAAATCGCATATAAAACAAATCTTGCTCAACACATTAAATTATACTATTAAATTCTCTTCCCAAAGAAAACTCATTGTTTCCATCTTAAATGCTACCGATAAGAAAACAATAGAAATTATCATAGGACCCCTAAGGACAAAACATCTCCAGAAAAACTTTATTTTTTCTCCCCCCAAAACGGCCGATGATGTCGCTCTCCTTAAATATACCGAAATGGATACAAATCTAAACCTTGCTAAAAATTTAACCGAATATTTAGGAGGAACCTTCAAGATAGAAAGCATCTCCAATAACGATTCTAATTTTATTTTTACCTTTCCTTCCCAACCGTCAAGGCAAGAAAAAGAAACAAAAAAAAATCTTATAGTTATTGATGTTAATCCGGCGGTCATTAACCGCATTCGTGATTTCACCAAAAAAACCCAATATCAAGTTGTCGGTTGCTTAATGGAAAAAGAAACATTAAAACAAATAGTTACTACTACACCTTTCGCTATTATATTGGATATAGTGACCGCAGAATATGACCATGGAACAATATTAAAAGATTTAAAAAACAATCCCGAAACCGCCTCTACCCCAATTATCGTTATTTCCTCATCGAAAATGAAACCATTAACTTTTTCATATAAGAATAAAAATTTTCTGATAAACCCGATAAAAAAAACACAATTACTTAAAAAATTAGACGCCCTAAAACAAACAAATAGAATAAAAAGCATGATTTTGAGTAACGATGGACATACTGTTGATTTGTTGGGAAACTTCCTTGAAAATGAAAATCATATCGTTCTTTCTTCGCAAAACAAACAAGAAGCAATAGAAAAAATTTATCAGGAAAAACCGGATATTATTTTTTTAGATTTAATAAACTTAAAAGAAGTCAGCTTTAACCTTCTAACCGAAATAAGCAATGACCCCTTAATAAAAAATATACACCTGGTTCTCTTAAACAATGAAAAGTTCCTGTTTTTAAATAAATCACTTACCAGCAAACAAATTCAGGGATTTATTATTAAAGAAGAACTTGCCAAAGAAAAAACACTAAATAAATTAGAAAAAATTATAACTAACTTAAAAAAGAAAAGGGGAGAATAATGAAAAGAGAAAAAATCCTGGTAGTTGAAGACAGATTGGATTTTGTTTCGCTGTATACTGATAAGTTAAGAGCTGAAAAATTTCAGGTACGCGTCGCTTCCAACGGAACAGAATGTTTGAAACTTATTGACGAAGACAGGCCGGATCTGATTATTCTTGACTTAGTTATGCCGGTAATGGATGGATTTACTCTATTAGAGAATATCAAAAAGAAAACGGAATGCCAGAATATGCCCACAATTGTTTTTTCTATGCGTGAATACCCGGAAGACAAAAAAAAAGCTTTTCAACTGGGTGCCAGTGATTATTTAAACAAAATACACACTACCCCTAATTTACTACTACAAAAAATAAACCAAATTTTAAGCCAAACCACTGAAAAAAAAGAGACCGCCTCTTATTGGATAGCAATAAAAGAATCTTTATTCGATGCTCCCAAAATAGCTAAAGATTCTAATTTACCCATGTCTTTTAAATGTAGTCGATGTAATACTTCTTTACTTTTACAACTTACTTCCCAAACTGATTCCGAAAAATTAGAATTTAAATGCCGTTTCTGTTGCCCAAATTGCACACAACAAAAAACCAACCCAATTAAGGAGGTTTGAATTTATGAAAAGCAATAATTCTCCAAACGATTTCTCTTTATTAAACATTCTCTATAAATATATGGGGCTCCTGTTGGGATTTATCTGGCCCTTACTTTTAATTTTAAAAGACATAAAACTTTCTATATTTCCCCAGGTATTTTCAGTAATCTTAACAATCATTTTTTTTAATATTTTAAGCATCAAATCATTGCTTCGAAACAAAGCATTATTAATAAGTAAAACTTTTATCGGCCTTTCCAATATTTTTCTTATTACACTATTAATTTATTATACCGGGGGATATGAATCAAACTTGTGGATAATGTTTATTTTCCCTTTAATTACCATAAGTTTAATTTGCAACAAAAAGACATTACTGCTGGCCACTTTAGCAGTAAGTACTATTCTGGCTTGTTTTCATCTTACACAGGTAAAAAATTTACAAGTCGTACATTTTGGTTGGCTGCTGCTAAAAATAAGCATATTTTTTATAGTCAGTACTCTATTTAAAAAAGTCGTAGACATGGAAAAAGACTACGAAAACAAATTCAAAATAAAAAGCAAGGAACTGCATAGAAGTAAAGATTATATTTCTAATATCCTCGAGAGCATGCTGGACTGTTTGATTGTGATAGACCTTGATAACAAAATAAAAACAGTCAACTATGCAACTTTAAACCTGTTAGAATATGAAAAAGAAGAAGAACTTATAGGACAAAATGTAAACATTATTTTTAATGATAAAACTTTTTTAGACAAAAATCTATCAAAAATTTTATTTCAGAAAGGAGCCGCCCGGGATTGTGATTTGGTTTTTTTAACTAAAAAAAATGAAGCAATACCTGTTAATTTTAATGCATCAACAATGAAAAATGAATCAGGTAAAATAACAGGTATTGTTGGAATTGCCAGAGATTTACGAGCGATAAAAGAATTGGTTGAGGAACTGCGAGAAGCCGAGAAAGAAATTAAAGAATATAGTGTCTCGCTTGAAAAAAAAGTGCTTTTGCGAACCAGAGAAATAGAAACGCTCATGGCTGAAGAAAAAAGCAAAATGGAATCAATGATAAAAAGTATGACAGAGGGTGTAATTATGACCGACGAAAACGGAAATTTATTTTTTCTTAATCCAACCGCTGAAAAAATAATTGGACTTTCTTTCAATGACAATTCCCAGGAAAACCAAATTGAAAAATGGACGGATTTCAGAAATTTATATTTATCCGAATTATATTCTAAAATAGGCAGTTCTTTTCCTACAACTAAAGACATTAAATTACACCAACCACCACACACACATCTAAAAGTTACTCTTTCTCGGGTTAAAAATCATAGAGAAGAAAAATTAGGCATAGTAACATTACTTAGCGATGTTACTAAAGAAAAAAAATTAGAACAAATGAAAATGGAATTCATCTCCCTCATTTCTCACGAACTACGCACCCCATTGACCAATATGAAAGGGTTCGCTTCCATTATGTTAAATGAAATTTCCGGAAAAATTAATGAAGA
>JAGLYT010000069.1 GCA_023132075.1 bacterium | reverse complement strand
TTTTATCAGGATGTTTGGCTAATCCGGCCATTGCCCACATTTTTTCGGTATTTACCAAATCTTCCCTCGTAGTTCCTCTTACTTGTACTTCTTTTATTCCTGTCCGTACTAAAAATTCTTCCGGTATCTTTTTTATTATTTCGTCGCTTACTTCTTTTAGTACGTCAAATTCGTATTCTCTTTTTTCTTCTCCTTCCTTCTTCTCCCCTAAGAACATATTGATTATGTTTATCGGATTTAATACTGCATCCGTTATCTTTAAGACAACCTGCATTAAGGTTTTAAAATTACGCGCAAAAACGGAAAATCCAGATAACGATAGTTCTTCTTCTTTAATCTCTAAACCTAGTTTAATTAAAATTGCCCTAATAGCATTTTCATCTATTTTCCCATCTTCACCGGCAGCAATGTTTAAAAGATCTACCAATTCACCTAAAATTCCTCTCTCCGATATTTGATTGAATATTCGCTCATTTTCAAGCAAACTAATAATTTCATCAAGTGTTTTATTTCTATTCGCCTTGTAAATAGACCTCGACCAGTCGTTAAAACCATCTTTGTCCTTGGCAACTATCTCCAATTTATCATCTTTACCAAACAAATCAAGAACTTTATCAAGGACATTTCCATTAATTGCTTCATAAATAACATTATTCCAATCCATAAACCCGATTTTTCTTTCAGCAATTATTTTTAATCTATTGCCTACACTAAACCATGTAATCATTTTCTCAAAACACCCGTCTCCTCCCTCACCGGCTATATACATTAGGACTTCCCCACCTCGGATGGTAAGAATTTTATCCTGCACCTCTGTCATTTCTTTTAATTTCTGCTGATTATCTCCACCTGCACTATATTTGGAGTCAATTATTTTTCTAATGAGGTTTTTTATTTCTCTATAGGTTAACACTGTTACACCTTGCTCTGCTTTTTCTACTGTGATTGCTTCATCAGTTACCTCTATATCATAATACCTTTTAATTAATCTTTCTGTAAATTCTTTAAGTGTCAAATTATCATAATCTGTTTTAGGAGTTTTATCTATAATTTCCAAAGCATTATTAAATAATTTACTAAAGTCAACATCTCCGATATCTTCTCCGCCAATTTCTCTTAATCCCTTAAGAATCCAGAAAAATTGTGCTTTGGGAACTTTATGTTCATCTCTTTTATTAACAATAAATGTGGACTTATTTTCACTCTCATACTGTCTCCATAATATCCCATATTTCAATTCTTTTGTTTCTCTTTTAATTGCCGTAATTGCATCTTCTTTGCTTAATTTTTTGTGGAAGAAAGCAGATTCTCCTAAATCTGCTATTAATTCATGTATGGCTGCACTATCTTCTCCCTCTTTAGTGAAAAAATTAAATTTCGTATGTAGAATATTATGAACATACTCATGAGCTAATGTTCCATAAAGAAATAACTTTGTCTTTAATTCTTCCAACGCATATATTCCCACACTAAAATCGTTATAAATATTATAAAGATCTGTCTCTTCCTCTTCATCTAATATTAATACAGATTTGTCTTTAAACCCTGCTTGTCCACCAATTATCGTGTATATTTCTGTTAACTCCTCTTCTGTCAATCTATTCTTTTTAGAAAGAAGTTCTTCTTCAAATATTGTCATTATTCCCCTGACATAATCTTTTAGCTTTTTGTCTCTATTTGGATATTGTATGTCAACCTCTATCGGTTCATTTCCGGTTTCCTGAATAGATAACAATTCATTTGCTTCTTTGAGGGTGGGTATATATCTCAAAATAGAAAGTTTTAAAGTATTATAAAGCCAATAATGAAGCCCTTTACCCTGCGAAATGTGAAGAATTTCGTTATCACAAATATAAACAATTTCCGCCAACATACAGGAATACTCACTTTTATTAATGTCTTTACCGTCAAATAAGTCATGGTGAATCTTATTAAATAAATCTTTAAGCCGACTAAGTGCTTCATCTTTTTCAATTTGACCCATTTTTATTAAAGAACGTATAATCTTCAGTTTAAGAAAACTACTTTCTTCGGTTTTATTAAGATCTTCAAGAATTTTAGTTATCTTATCAGAAACTCCTATCTCGTCTAAAACTTTACTGATTGTTATATCTGCAAATTCCTTCCTACTATAAGTTCCTATTCTTTGTAAGGTTTTAATGACATTTTCTTTTATATAAATATCCTCGGTTCTTTCATCCTCATAAACCTCTTTAAGTGTATTAATTATAAATCCTATGGAATTCTCATTGATTTGCCTACTTTCTGCATCATTTAAAATGTTCATAACACCGCATTCGTAACAAATACCTTGCATCTTAAAAATATATTTTATAACATCTTTTAAAAATTTGTCTTTGTATAAACCGTTTTCCCTCAATATCTCCATAATCTTTAATTTTAATTTCTTATTATCCCCCCGCAAAAAATCTTTTGGCTGTAAAGAAATACGAATATACATCATTTTATAAACGTAGCAGACAACATTGATTGTTTCAGCTGTAGTTTCTATTTTTGCCAAATCTTTTAAAATTTCAAGTGGGGTTTTAATCTTTCGTTGCTTTTCTATCAGCGTTTTCACATTTTCTGAAATAATATTCTCATAATTATTAATATCATCACCGGTAACTTCTTTTTTTGCAAACACTTTTCTTAGAACTTGCAGCTTGATCTTATCAGTTGGTGAAAGTTCATCTTCTTTAACCTGTAACGGTAACCGCCCGGGCAAATCTACTATCTCTGTCTTTGTTTGTGAAACTGTTACCTCTTCCATTAATAACTTTGCCAGGAGATCCTCTACTTTTATTATATTTTCTTCAATTGTCTTTGAAATAGTAATTAGTTCTTTATTTAGTAAACGCAATTCTTCATCACTAATTACCTCTTTTTTATTTAGCCGAATTAAAATCTCTTTAATATAAATTTCATCTATTTGTTCTTTATCCCTGGCAGCAGTAATGCTTAAAAACTCTACTAATTCATCCAAAGCTCCTCTCTCAGATATTTTCTTAAGTACTTTTTCATTTCCAAGCAAACCGAGAATTTTATCAAGTATTTTATTTGTATTCGCCCTGTAAATAGACCTCGGCCAATCTTTAAAACTATCTTTACCTTTAGCAACTATCTCAAATCTATCATCTCGACCAAACCAAGCAAGAAGTTTATCAAGGGCATTTCCATTAATTGCTTCATAAACAACATTGTTCCAATCCACAAACCCGATTTTTCTTTCAGCAATTATCTTTAATCTTTTATCTTTACAAAGCCAGGTAAGCATCTTACGAACACACTCTTTTCCTCCCTCACCGGCTATATGCATCAGAGCTTCCCCACCTTGGGTATTAAGAATTTTTTCTCTTACTTCTGTAATATCCATTGCAACCCATTCTAACCCCCATTGAAAAACTCTATCTTTTCTTATTTCACTTATTAGTTCTGTTGGAACATTCTTGTAATTTGCTATCTTTGTAATTATATCCTTCACTGTTTCTGTTTTTTTAAATTCTCTAATTTCTGATTCGCTAAACCCTGATTTTTTTATTTCTCTAATCCATTCATTCGTATCTTTGTTTATATTTGAAGAAACAATCAGGTGGGCTATATTTTGCGATATACCATATATATTTACTAATTTATACTCCCAAACCTCATGCCTCGCCAAAGCAGCAAGCATATTATCTCTGTCTGTTCCCAATGCTTTTAACTCATCTAAATATTCCTGATGTATATAGAATACCAACGTATCGTCTTTATCAGGGTGTTTCGCAAACCCCGCCATTGCCCACATTTCTTTCATACTTACCAAATCTTCTCTCGTACTTGCCCTTACCTGTACTTTTTTTGCCCCTGCCTGTTCTAAAAATTCCGGGGGAATGTTTTTTATTATCATTTCTTTTATCTTTTCCGAGACTTCTACTTCGTATTCTCTTTTTCCTTCTCCTTCCTTCTTCTCCCCTAAAAACAGATTGATTATGTTTATCGGGTTTAATACTGCATCCGTTATATTTAAGACAACCTGTATTAAGGTTTTTATATTATAGCCAAAAGCTGCCATTAATTTGTCCTCAGAAACGGTCGCTTCTAATTTCTTAACAAAAAAAGAACCTTCGATTGGTTCATTCCCTGTGAATTTTACATCTGCCTGAATAGGCATACCATCTTTTAAACTCTGTAATCTAATAAAACTTAACCATTCTTCCTTATAATCACTGGGCGGACGGGAAGAATTAGTAGCTGGATGTCCTGGTCTCGCCTGGGCAAGTTTTGATATTTTTATTGAATTAAATATCTCCTCTATTTTATCCCAAAGAGCACCGCTAAGCTCTTCAACCTGATACCCGGATTTAAGATAAATATAATTTGAACCAACAAAGGGTAATCCTTCTTCATCTAATCCCATCCACTCTTTTAACCAACCTAAATGTTCCCCCCCTCTTGACTCCGTACTTATTTGAAAAAATCCTGTTGGCATATCTAAAATCCAACGATGAGCATTTCTATCGTATATCCCCCCACCATAAATACTGTTTATTTTTGGATCCGAACTGTTACAACATTGTGCCCCATCTGAAAATTTTAGCGATTCAAATATATTCCACTTATTTACATAATCAAGCCATACCACCACACTACCTCTGAAGAAATCTACTCCTTCATCCCTAAAAATAACTTCATAATTGCCGAAACTTCCCACCAAATCTCCCAAAGATTCATTAAATATTCCTCTAAGCCCCTTATTCTCAATATTCGCTTCTCCCTCAATACCTCTGAACATAAATCTTAATATATCCTGTGCTGTTATTTCTTCCGAATTTGGATCCTTCTCTTTCTTCAATACTCTTTCCTCTAATTCAATAAGTTTTTTACCTTTTTTATATGCATTAAACTTTTTAACCATCCTCTCCATAGCATTCCTTAATAATCCTATATTTATATTATCAAAACTAAAATCCTGCCTTTCTGTTCCATCTTCCTTTATTTTTTTCATTATAACATTAGAATATCTTAATTTATCCGCTTTCTTTATTATTCTTTTCACATCTTTCTCTAATCTTTCTTCAACTACAATATCTGAAGCGGTATAAATTTGATTATTTAATTTAATAAGTTCTTCAAAAACTTCTGTTATATCTCCTATACTGCTCAAGGATTCTAAGATAGTATCGTACTTTTCTTTAATATCTCTTTTTTCTCCATCCACTATTTTTTCCAGCCCTCTATTTATGCTCTTTAATAAAAAATTTATCTTGAGAATCTTTATTATACTCTCTTTCGCCAAATCAAAGCTTTCTTCTGCTTTCTTAAGCTCTGGGATTCTGTCAGGCATTCTTTGTCCCAATTCTATTTTCTGAGGAATAAAATTGCCTTTTTTATCTAAATATTTTGAATTTTTCGGTAAAGGCGGACCACCTTTTATTAAACTTTCTGCTATTTCTTCCGCTTCTTTTTTAGATACACCGGCTTTAATAAAAGCATCTTTTAATATATCATTAATTACGCTTTCATCCACTTTAGAAAGATTATTATATGCATCCTCAATAATTTTTTTAAATCGTTCAAAACTCATAAAAACTACTCCGGGATAAATAAAGTCCGGACGACTAAAACAATAGTAGGCAAGCAATAATTCATCGTCTTTCGCTAATCCACGAATAATTACAGTAACATCTTTAGTTTCTTCTAATTTTTTAATTCCTTTATAATTTTGTTTTAAAGTCTTTATATCTATCTCTCCTTTTTCTACCATTTCGATTAAAATAACAGGTGGTATAAAATCAGAAGAAATCTCATCTTTTAATTGATTATATACATCAGAAATAATTTTTAGATGTTTTTTCATTTGTTTGTCTTCTATTCCTTTATAAAACATCTCCAAATATTCACTATCAATCATCCCTGTTTTAGATAGTTCCCTTATACAAAAAACTCTTAATTCAGGTTCAATATTTTCTCTAACTACAAACGTCATTAAAGATCTCTGGCGGGCACTTTTAGAGGTAAACCCGATAATTAATTTTTCCTTATCACTTATGGAAATATATCCTTCCCCTTCTTGCTTAGATTTCTCCAAAATATTTCTCATCTGTTTATCCAGCCAATCCTGAGCTTCCGGAGATTTCCGGTAAGTAAAATACACCATTACATTAAGAATGACTTTTAGAGCATCTATATCATCCGTCTTCTTTATGAGACTCCCTATATATCCTGCATCTTTTGGCAATAATTTGCCTTTTATGTTTAAAAGGAAGTATGCTTTAATAATAAGCGCTCTAAACACATTATTGAGCTGTGCATCGTCTTTGTTCTTATATAATTCTTTTATGTCTCCCACACTATAATCAATCTCAATCCATCCTGTTTCGGCAAACATTTTAATCACACTTGCTGCATTTCTACGCGTATACTTGTCGGAACTATCTAAATCAGTAATAAATTTAGACAAATATGGAAGAACTCTTTCAGCTGTCTTTTCCTTATCAATCAACCCTGCTTTGGTAAAGGCTTTAAGTGATTCTGCTGTATCTTTACACACAGCACTTTCCGAATCATCTAATCTGACTATGAGTTGTTCCAAATATGGAGAAATTTTCTCTGCTGTTTTCTCTTTATTAACCAATCCTGCTTCGGCAAGTGCCGTAATTGCTTTTGATGCATTCAAATATTCATCGCTATGTGGATCATTCAATTTAACTATGAGTTCATCCAAATATGGAGAAATTTTCTCTGCTGTTTTCTCTTTGTCAAGCAACTTTGCTTTAACAAACACATTGAGTGCTTCTGTCATATCTCTACATACAGCACTATTCCGATCACCAAATTCAACTATGAGTTTATCTAAATATAGAGAAATTTTCTTTGCTGTTTCCTTTTCATCAATTAACTCTGCTTCGACAAGCATTTTGATGGTTTGTGCTGCATTCATTTTCCCAAGCCTGTTTGAACCATCTACCTCAGCCATAAGTTTATCCGAAACTAAAGACCAAAAAATTTTATCGCCTGTTTTTTCCTTATCAATTAACTCTGCTTCGACAAACATTTTAATCGCTTGTGCTGCATTCATATTCCCAATCCTGTTTGAACCATTTAATTCAGCCATAAGTTTATCTAAAACTAAAGACAGGGAAATTTTCTTTTTTGTCCCTTCTTTATCAATCAACCCTGTTTTGGTAAGAACATTAAGCGCCTCTGCAACCCATAGAAATTCCCAATGACCCAAAGTAACAAAATTATTTATGTGTTTATCTAAATATGGAGAAATTTCCTTTCTTGTTTCTTTCTTATCAATCAATCCTGCTTCAGCAAGTCCTTTAAGTATTCTTGCAGTTGTTATAAAGACATAACTATCTGCATTTGGTAATTTAGCTTTGAGTTTATCTAAATATAGGGAAAATTTCTTTTTATCAATCAATCCTGCTTCAGCAAACGCTTTGAGTGATTGTGCTGCATTCATACATACAATATCATCTAAATCATCTAATTTAATTATGAGCTTATCTAAACACGGAGAAATTTTCTCTTTTGCCTTTTCTTTATCAATCAATCCCGCATTGCAAAATGCTTTAACCGCTTCTGCCGCATTTATAAGTTCATCACTGCTTAAACTATCTAATTTATTTATGATCATATTTAACAATTCCAATAATTTTATTGTCCTTTCCAACTTAACTACATCCAATTTTTGTTCGCCCTCATCATCCGACAAATGTAATACTGTTTTCGCTATCTGTCCCAACTCCCGCTGATTTTTTTTATCTTCTTTTATTTCTTTTATTAAATCTTGTGGGACATTTTTGGTTTGTATTATATTTTGAAGTATCTGCTCAATCGTTTCTGCCTCGTATTCTTCCAGACCTGCTTGTTTTAAGGCTTTATTCCATT
>JAGLYT010000068.1 GCA_023132075.1 bacterium | reverse complement strand
TTGATTTTTTTTTTGAAATTATGTAGTATTCTGTAGTGGTTTATGGATGTTTTCTGTGTCCGAATGTAGATAATTGCTATCGATAGTCTTGAAGGGTTTTATTTGAAAAGAAAGGGAATCAATGAATAAAAACGAAAAGTTTAATTATGCGATAAGACATACTAAAATTTTAAAAGCACCTAAGCAAAGTTTAGCTACTTTTGGCGGTACTGTAGTGCGTTATTATCTAATTAGTGAATTAATGGATAAAGTTAACAAGGTTAGAATTAGAGAAGGCAAGGTGATTGCGGAAAAACCTAAAATAGTTGTGCCGCATTATTTATTAGATGTATTTGAGGGATGGGACAAAGAAGTCAGAGAATATGCGGAAAGAACTTTTGAGGAATATGGAGAAAACATAAAGGGCTTGGGTTATAAATTTAAGAATGATTTTGAGAAAGAGAAAGTTGTTTCTTCTACAATTGCGGATATGTTCGATAAAATCAAAGAGGAAATAGAATCGCGGGGAGAAAACTTGGCAGTAGTTATTGAGGGAGTTGATGATAATTGGCAAATTTCCTTAATGAAATTTATTATAGAATTAAGTATGCGTTCTTTTCCCGGGAATGTTACGGAATTGGAAGAAAGAGGATTTTTTGGTCAAATGGGCAAAGATAAAAAAAATATAAGCACTGAAATTGAACAACTCTTTAAAGATGTTCAGGAAAATAAAACCAGTATATACCAATTAGGTAAAAAGTTGCGCCAATATGGATCATTTAAAGATTATGAAGACAGATTTTTCAGTCTTTTCAGGAAGAAGGCTTAAATCTTTCCTATAAACCCGCCTGTTTGGAAATCACTATTTTTTTCAAGAAGTTATTTTTAAATCTAAATAGTTTTTATTGCTTAATAGCTGAACTTTATTTAACCTGTTTAATAGTTCGTTATCTGAAGAGTTTTCCATGAAAGAACGGTATAAAACAATAACTTTTTTAAGTAAAATCGGAAATTCGGCGATTTCCATAATAGATAATGGCCAAAATTCATTGTCAAAACTTTTATTGGTTGGCGTTAATTTTTTAGGGGTTTCTTCTTTTTCTTTTTGAAACATTTTTATTGCCTGCAATTTTTTTGCTATTGTTTCATTTGTTGGGTCCATGCTGATGGCAAATTCATATAAATTTTTCATTTCGGAAAGTGATTTTTCTTCATGCATTGCAAATTCTGATTCAATTAAATAAGTTTGTGTTTCTTCTGAAGAAGTTGCTTTCTCGGTAGAAACAGGGGGAGATGAGTCAAATGGTAAAAGAGATTCTTTTGTTTCTTGTGGAGAAAAAACACTGGGTGATTCAATTTCTGTTTTTTCTGAAGGATTTAAATCAGCTTCTTCTTTTTGCAGGTTGATTTCTGCTAATTTATGATAGATTTGAGGATCCCATGGCCGGAGTGTAAATGCTTTCTGATAATCATTGAATGCTTGCTGAAATAATTTTTGTTTTAAATGTATTTCCCCTAAATAACAAAGAGAGCCAAAGTGTCCTCCTTTTAATCTGGTTACAAGTTTAAATTTTTGCTCAGCGGCTTCCAATAATTCTTTGTGGAACCAAATAATACCTTCCAGATAAAGAGTTTCAATTCCGTCAACTTGAAGTGCTTTTTGGACATATTTTAATGCTTCGTCAAAGTCATTTTGTTGAATTAAATTTTTAACCAGATCAATTAATTCTTTCCGTGCTTCTTCTTTCGAATCTTCTTTTATATAAATTTCGGAAAGAAGAATTTTTATTTTATTTTGTTGGGGGCTGATGTTTTTTGCTTTTTGGGCAAAAAAACGTGCTTTTTTTAAAAAACGGTGATTATGATAATATTTTGCTGCTGTAAAATAATTTTCTATTGCTTTTTCTTTTTGATTTTGTTGTTCATAAATAGAACCCAATTTGATTAATACTTCCGGATGAGAGGGGTATTCTTTTTTAATTTCCTCTAACACTTTTAATGTTTCATCGATTAAACCTTGTTGATAAAGGTTTTCCGCTTTGAGGATGTCTATGAATATAAGCTGTTGTTTTTTTTGTTTTGGATTATCTAATTTGCTGGAGTTGAGGCGGCTTATTTTTTTGTATATTTGTCTCTTTTCATCTTCGTCATCAAGAAATAAAAGAGCTTCTATTGTTTCTTCATACTTCAAAAAAGCTTCACCTATTTTTCCGTCATTTTCTAAAGATTCAGCTGAGGAAATAAGTTGTTGAATAGCAGGAGAAAGTGTTTTATTCATTTTGCTGAGTTTCCATTTCTTGGGATTAATTCAAATCGTTTTTAATTTTTTGGAAAGTGTTTAACCATTGTTAGTTCATTACCAAAATTTGCCACTGTTTGATAATCTATTTTGTCCATAGTTTTATTTATAATATAAAATCCCCGTCCTCTTTCCTGGTGGATAGGGATTGTATTGTCCATAAGTCCGCTTTTTAATTTAAGTAAAAGGGTATCAAGGGATTTTCCTTTATCTTTGATAGTAATAACAAAACAGGAGTCAGGTACGATATAAAAAGAAAGGTCAATAATGTGATGTTTTTCGAAGTTATAAGCGTGTTCTACAATGTTGGAAAGAGCTTCATCTACAGCTAATTCTATGTCATTTGTAATTTCTTCCCCGATCTTTTCTTCTCTAAGTAATCCGGTTAAAAAAAGGCGGACATAATTAAGATAATTGATATTGCTGGGTATTTTAAGATTGAATTTATATTGATTTATTGCTTCTTGTTCTTTATCTGATTTTTTTAAAGGGGTAATATCTCCCTGTTTAGTAATGTAAAAAATTTGCTCGCATTTAGGACAACGCAAAATATCAGATTGAGGAATCCATGAAATTTCTTTGCAAAAAGGACATTCTTTTTTAAAAGGAAACTTGATGGCTTTATCCAAAGTGGATTTTTTTTCTTTTAATGTTTTTTTCTCTGCGATAAGTGCGTCTTTGGCCATTTGTTCGGTAGGGAAAATTTTAATTATTTTTTCAATGCCTGCCATGGTAATGACTTTTTTAATTTTATCAGGGGATTTGATTATTATAATGTCCCCCAAATTTTCCTTAATAGTTCCAATGAATTCAACAAAAACTCCTATGCCCGTACTACTAAGATAAGATATTTTTTCAAAATTCACAATTATTTTATAAAATTTATTTTGAACAAGATTTTCGAATGCTTCTCTTAAAAGAGAAGTTGTTGATGTGTCAATAAACCCTTCTAAATCTAAAATCACTATTTTCTCATTTTCATCTAATGGTTCCATTCTGCGTAATGTGTTAAGCATGGACATTTTATTTACCTCTAAACTCTTAAAGTCTAATAAATTTTTTTGGGGAAATTTCGGACAACCTTTTCCAAGTTACTGAATTATTGTAAGAAAAAAGTTTTAATTAGTCAAGAAGTATTTAATAAAAGTAATAAAATTTTTTATGTTTGAAAAAAAAATGATTATCATATATAATGCAGCTTATATCAAATTTACTTCAAATGCAGGAGGGAAAAGATGCAAATAAGGGTTTATTATGAGGATACTGATACCGGGGGGGTAGTTTATTACGCTAATTATTTAAAATATTTTGAAAGAGCAAGAACTGAATATCTCAGAGGAATAGGGATAGATGTTTTAGATTGTATGAAGGAAAATATATTCTTTACTGTCGTCAGAGCAGAAATAGATTATAAGTATCCCGCAAGATATGGAGATTTGTTGGAAGTAGAAACAAATTTAATTAGTTTAAACAAAGCAAGTTTTGAATTAGAAAATGTAATAAAAAGGGAAGAGAGCGAAAAACTTATTGTCCAGGGGATGGTAAAGTTAGTATGTTTAGATGAAAAATGGAAGATGCGCAGGCTTCCTGATGAATTTATGGCCAAATTATTACCGTATTGCAAAAAAAATAATAATTAAAATGATATGATTTTTTTCCTGTTTCCATGTAAAACAAGAAAATTAAATTTTTTATAAGGATAATTTTCTCTTGACATAAAAGGGATAGGTGAAGTATTATGAATAAAAGAAAAAATTGGTTGTGAAGGATGTTTTTTTTATGAATGGTGTAAATGTCATTAAAGATAAATTTAGATCACTTTTTGCGAGTCTCGTTATCTTAATTCTCATTAGTGGTTGTGCTGTTTCACCAAGGAGGCCTATTCGGGTAGATCCTATTTTACCTCCTAAAACCATAGCGGTATTGCCTTTTACTAATCAATCAAATGATATAGATGCCCCTGAAAGGTTAAGAGAAATTTTTAATAATCATCTTGCCAGGAAGAGAGGTTATATTTTAAAACCTTTAAAAGAAATAGATAGTTTTCTCACCGGTGAGGGGATAAATGATGCGGGACAATTACCGGCTGTTTCCATTGAAGAACTAGGAAAAGGCCTTAATGTTGATGGAATTATTTATGGAGAATTGATAGATTTTTCTTATGTAACCGTAGGGGTTTACATGAAAAGGCTAGTAAGGGCTGAATTTAAGTTGGTAAATACAAAGACCGGAGCAGTAGTTTGGAGAAAAGAGAAAAAAGCTTCTCGTACTAAAATTGTTTTTGAAGATGTAGGAAGAGCATTTGCCGAGCAATTAAAGGAAAAAGCAGCGGAGAAAATTTTATCTTTTCCTCTTAGAGAAGAAACTATAAAAACAGTAAGAAAGGCATTAAGGACATTTCCATCCAACAACTGGTAAATAATAAGTTGAAAATTGAAATTTTTTTAAAAGGTTAATTTTTAAATTTTTAAAAATTCTAAATTTTATAAATTAAGGAGGTAAAAATGGAAAGATTGAAACATATTGTTCTTTCAGGATGTTGTTTGGGGTTGTTAGTTTCGGGTTGTGCTCCTTCGGTTGCAGTGAAAAAAACACACACTACTACCGTTAAGGAGACAGAAAAGGTAGAATCTAAATATACCGGGCCGAAGCGCAGGATTGCTATTGTTGATTTTGAAAATAAAACAGCGTATGGGCAAAGAAGATTGGGTACGGCAGCTTCTGATATTCTGATTACTGAATTGGGAAAAACAGGTAAATTTATTTTGGTGGAAAGAGGGAAAATAAAAAAACTTTTAGAAGAACAGAATTTTCAGGCTAGTGGACATGTAGATTCCAATACAATAGTAAAAGTAGGAAAGGTTTTAGGTGTAAATGCAGTAGTTACCGGTAGTATTTCTCAATTTGGAGTTAAGAAGGGTGGATCGGATTATTTAATAGTTCAGAGCAAACAGACAATTGCCCAAGCTTCAGTTGATATCCGGGTAGTAGATGTAGAAACAGGGCAGATTTTGTATACAGATTCAGGTAAAGGGATGGCCAGGCAGAAAACCGGTAAATTCTTAGGTTTGGGGACAAAAGCAAAATATGATGAAACATTGGAAGGGGAAGCGTTAAGAGCGGCAATAGTAAAGTTTACGGATAATATCGTTTCCCAGGTTAATAAAAAACCGTGGTCTTGCCGGGTAGCGGAAATTATAAATCAGGATATATATATTGATGCCGGGCGTGAATCAGGGTTAGAAATAGGTACCAGCTTAAAATTATTCCATTTGGGCAAGGAAATAATCAGCCCGACGACAGGTTTGGTTATTGGGCGGACTCAAAAAGAAATTGGAGTAGTCAGGGTTGAAAGTTACATTGGGGAAGATGCCGCTGTGTCCAAATTAGTAAAAGGGACATTGCCTGTCCGTGGAGACCTTTGTAAATTAGTTAATGTTAATTAAAACAAGCATAGAACTTCGTTGAAGATGGCTAAATAATTGGATATTAAGCAGTCCGCCGGTAGTTATTGGCGGATTGCTTTTTTTTGTTGACTTTTTTAAGTTGTCCATATAAACTATATATCGACAGGGTAGAGATTTTTATTAAGAGGAGGGAGGTTATATGAAAAAAATCGTTGCGGGGTTGTTGTTAGTTTTATGTTATAATTTTGTTTTTATATCCCAGGTAGAAGCGGGCGCTTTTTTTGGCGGAGAAATAGAAAAAAATCCGTCAGTTTTTTCTTATGGATGGAAGGGGTGTTTTGTTGGGATGTTAGCCGGATTAAGCACCGGGTATTTAGCTATTGTCGATAGAGACGATAGTGATGAAGAAGATTTAAAAACAGGGCTGCGGCATCTTGGCTATGGAGCCATCGGGGGGACGGTTTTAGGATTAGCCGTAGGAAGTTATGAGCTTACTCAGGATTATACAGGTACAGGGGCGGTGGTTTTACGGGATATGCAATCGGGTGCGTTGATGGGGGTTATTATGGGTTTAGCCGGTGGATTGATTAGTTACGGTTCGAGTAACAATTCGGATGATATAGGAAGGGGTGCTGCCTGGGGTAATCTGGGAGGTATTCTTTTAGGCGGGGTTTATGGTTTTCTTGAAGCACCTCGGGTTTTGGGAATAGCTAAATCTTCTCCGGGATGGATTCCTTATGCTTCGGTTAAAATTTGTAAAGATAAAGAAAAGAGCTATCCTTTTTATGCAGTTAGTTTTACGCCGGTAAGATTTTAGACAAAGGAAAAATGAGAAAAAATTTAGTTATTGGAATATTAAAAGAAACCAAAGCAGGGGAAAGACGAGCCCCTTTAACCCCCACGGATGTAGAGTGGTTAATTAAACGCGGAATAAGTGTTGAAGTTGAATGTAGCTTGATCCGTGTTTTTAAAGATAAAGAGTATGAAAAAAAAGGAGCAAAAGTTTTAACTAAATTTAAAAAGGCTACCCTCTTGTTAGGCATAAAAGAGCCGCAAGTAAGGGATTTATATAAAGACAAAATATATATGATTTTTTCTCATACGATTAAGGGACAGCCGGAAAATATGCCTTTACTTAATGCCTGCCTTGAAAAAAAGATTACCTTGATCGATTATGAAAAAATTATTGATTTGTACGGCAAGCGGCTGGTGTATTTCGGAAGGTTTGCCGGGATATGTGGTGCGCTTAATAGTTTATATTATTTAGGGAAAAAATTAGAGTGGAAAGGCATTGACAATCCTTTTTCTTCCCTTAAACAGGCTTGTAAATATTCCTCCTTAAAAAGTGTAAAGCAGGCAGTAAAGGAAGTTGGTTATCAAATTAAGACTCAGGGTTTCGAGAAAGAGCTGACTCCTTTTATTATAGGGATTACCGGGCATGGTAATGTTTCTTTAGGGGCACAGGAAATATTTGATCTATTAAATCCAGCAGAAATCCATCCTAAAAATATTCTTAAATTCGTTCAACATCAGAAAAAGATACGCAATAAGCTCTATAAAATTATTTTTTTTCGGGAAGAAAAATTTCGTCCCAAAAATGGTAAGGGGTTTTATTTTGAAGAATATCTTCAAAATCCCGCGAAATTTGAATCGAATTTAGATGTTTATTTACCTTATATTAATATGCTTATTCATACCAGTTATTGGGATAGGAGATACCCCCGTATTATTACTAAAAAGATGATTCATAAATTAACTGGTAAAGAACCTTTTCGTTTGGATTTTGTCGGAGATATATCCTGTGATATTAACGGGTCGATTGAATTAACCCGCAAGGCAACGACTACGGATAATCCCACTTTTACCTATGATTTTAACCGGAGAAAATATGTTGATAGCTATAAATCGGAGGGCATCACTATTTTAGCCCAGGATAATCTTCCCTCTGAATTGCCCCGGGATGCATCAGGTGAATTCAGTAGTTTAATTAGGGAATATGTTTATCAGCTTGCTGCCCACGGAATAAAAGATGTTACCAATCATATTGCCCTTCCTAAAGAAATACGCGGCGCTGTTATTTCCCAAAACGGTAAAATCCAAAAAGAATTCACTTATTTAAAGAAATATATATAGTATATGATAGCTGCTGACAATCGCGAAAGTGCCTATTGAAATCAAACAAAATGATATTAAAGATGTTAAAAAAT
>JAGLYT010000067.1 GCA_023132075.1 bacterium | reverse complement strand
CTGGGAAGAAAAATCGTATATGGTATCTCTTTTTACCAACACCCACTTTTTTCCATCATTACTTCCGCTTATTTTTACTTTTTTATTAAAATCATTATTCCCTATATCAAGATAAATAGCATTAATTTGAATGTCTTTTTCTTTATTTTCTTTCTCTAAAGCAGAAAGGGTAATCACAGCGGAATTTTCATCATAACGGTATTTTGTGATTTTAAGCCTGTGCATCTTATCTTTTTCCGAGATATAATTATAGTCCAAAATTACATACGGAATTTCATTATTCTTTGAATCAAATAATCTGATGTCCTTACAACCGGGAATACATTTTCCCAACACACCATTTCCTAAATGAATCTGATAAATATTGTCTTTGGCTATTGCTCCGTTAAGTTCAAGAGAATATTTAAAATCCTGCGGTTTTAAAGGAACACAAACATCGGCCGAAAAAACAATCCCGGGAAACAATAAAAAACAAAACCAGACGATTATTTTTTTCATTATTCCTCCTCCTCCTTTTTATCTCCGGAAATAACAGAAATCAACTTATCCTTGTATTTGTAATATAAAAAAGATACCTGAATAAGCACCAGACCTAAAAGAATAAATGATATGACCCGATACGGAGTACTAATATTGGAAATATCGGCGAAGAATACCTTCATAATCGTAATTATGAATAATCCAAGAGCAACTCTCCGAAATATAGAATTATTATCTTTAAACCCTTTAACCATCAACATTACGGAAAAACCCGTCCATAAAACCGATATTGCCGCAAACCGAGCGTGCAATAAATAATCATGAAAAAAAGCAGCAGTTTCAATATTCAAGACAATAAACAGCATAGACCCCCAAACAGCATATATTCTGAAAGAATTTCTTATGCTTAATTTTTGAGCTAATTGGGGCAAAGACTCTTCCGTTACATATTGCCCCCCGGTTTTTTTCACCATACGGGCAAATATGTATACTCCGGCTAACAAAAAAAATAAGGTTAAATAACGTTCAACAATCATATACCCATAAGAAGGTTTTATAAACCATCCATATACGCGAAGTTTGAAAATTGAACCGTAATCATAAAATAGGAATTTATATAATGTAACTGCAAACAACACATATGAACCCTTAACCAGAATATGCCGATTTAACTTACTACCCAACCAAAATAACATTATCACCTGAGCCATCCAGAAAATAGTAATCCAGTGTTGTGAAAACATTATAGGAATAGTAATAATTAAAAAAAATGCTGCTTTTGAAATAAGAATAATAAACCCGTCTATCCGATGCATATTCTTTTTATATAAATAATTAGCCATCAAAAGAAATATAGCCGCATAAATAATTGTTACTACACTAACCCATTCTACTGCAAAACGCTGCTTAATCATAAAATAGCTATACCCAAAAGCAAAAAACGAATTAAATATCATTATGTAAAATGCATTCATCTTTTCTGTAATTTTTTCTCTAAGTTGATAAGCAAAAGGAACAACACTGTAGATTAGATAAAATACATTAAGAAAAAGTATAGTAACCCAAAATTCATCTAAACAATAATGATTTGCATACCAGACACTAAACAAAAGATAAGTAAAAATAAAACCCAGCACATTAAGCAGCTCCCATTTTTTCTGAAAAGCTATTATAAGCAAACCGCTGTTAAGAATGAGCATATACAACATCAGCGCAACTTGATTATCCTGACCCGTATTGAGTAAAATCGGGGTAAGAAACCCTCCAATAAGGCCTAATACCGCCAGCCATTTGGTATTATAAAAAAGAGATAACGAACATACCAGCATAGTAATCAAAATCATTAATCCCATTGAAAGCGGCTGATTAAATAAATGATAAATCTGGAAAGCAGCAAAAGTAGCAGAATAAAGTATTGCCGTCCCCCCCCCATACAGAGACAAACCTAACTTGTTAAATTTTTTCTGTATTAATTTATTAGCGGTAAAAAGAAACGCTGTGCCAAATAAATAACTCATTGCCACCCGGCCGGAAGGGCCAACCCATCCCTGCTCAAATGAATATTTAAGGTAATAACCAACACCAAAAATGGTTAATATTATTCCAATAATAAGCAACCATTTCTGTCCAAAACGGATTTCAAGGTTAGAACGGGTAATTTTTTTCTCAATCTTAACCTCATCCGCTACTTCCTCCTTTTGCTTAATTTCTTCCTTTGGAATATTTGCTGATAAATTTTTTAAATCATCGGTCAACATTTCTTCATATTGTTTTATTTTATTATTGAGAACTTCCAGTTCTTCCTGAAATTTATGTTTAAGCAACCACAAACTTCTAAATTGATTTTTTAACCCAAAATAACATGAAAGCTTATTAAAAACCCCCTTATCAAAAACATACCCGCACGCTCCACAAACCTTTTCCAAAACAGACATTTCCTTCTTACACTTAGGACATCTCATAATTTGCCCCTCCTCTTTTTCTTATCTTTTGTCTGTCAACTGTCATTTGTAAACTGTCTTTTGCCTTTTTCTTTAACTTTGTGCCTCTGTGCCTTGATGCCTTTGTGCCTTTTCTCTTGCCATTCGCTATTTTTTATTTTTCAGGCGTTGTATTTTGAATATTTTTATCCAAATAAGCTTCTATAAACCTATCAATTTCTCCATCCATTACTGCTTCAACATTTCCCGTTTCCGTTCCTGTCCTATGATCTTTAACCATGGTATAAGGACAAAAGACATAAGAACGAATCTGGTTGCCCCAGGCAATATCGCTTTTTTGATCATAATTTTTTTCTATAGCTTTTTTCCTTTTTTCTTCTTCCAGCTTAAAAAGCCTCGCCTTTAGAACCTTCATTGCCGTTGCTTTATTTTTAAACTGAGAACGTTCATTCTGGCATTGTACCACAATATTTGTCGGTAAATGGGTAATACGTACTGCAGAATCCGTCTTGTTTACATGCTGTCCCCCGTGCCCACTGGCCCGATAAGTATCTATTCTCAAATCCTTTTCATCAATATCAATTTTTATTTCGTCGTCTATTTCCGGCATTACATCACAGGAAGCAAAAGAAGTATGACGGCGTTTATTAGAGTCAAAAGGAGAAATACGCACTAACCGATGAACCCCCGTTTCCGCTTTTAAATAACCATAGGCATATCTTCCTCTAACGATAAAAGTAACCCGTTTTATACCTGCTTCTTCACCAGGCAAAATATCAATAATTTTAATCAAATACCCTTGTCTTTCTATCCAACGATTATACATTCGCAAAATCATCTCCACCCAATCACACGCTTCCGTCCCCCCTGCACCGGAATGAAGAGTAACAATAGCATTATTTTCATCATACTTTTCACTCAACTTACATTGAAAAAGAAAACTTTTAAGTTTTGTCTCTAATTTTTCTATATCCCTTTCCAATTCACCAAATTCCGACTCCCCTTCTTCACAAAGTAATTCCATTAAAACAAATATATCCTCAAGGCTTTTTTTAAAACCCAGCAAAGAATCTACCGCATTTTTCAAATTACTTATTTCCTGCATTATTTTCTGCGCTTCCTGCGGGTTATCCCAAAAATTGCCTGCAGCAGTTTTTTGTTCTAATTCTTTAATTACCTTTTCTTTTTCTTTAATCTTAAGATTTTTCTCTAATCTATCCAATGAATCAGAGATTACATTTAGCTTTTCCTTCAATTCATTTAACTCTTTCATTTTTTTCTCCTGAAAAATTTTAAAAAACAATCTGAATGAAATATACAAAAAAAAACTCTATTTTGTAAAGTAAAATAATAAAAACACGAAAATCAAAAACAACTCTTGACAAAATAAGTTGTTGTGTTAGCTTTAAGGGGTAGCAGCAGTATGGGGGAAAAGCTACTTTAATAACGATAAAGGCAAACTTCGAGTAATCGGGGGGCGCAAAACTGCGGAACCTATTTTATAAATAGGTCAGCCGGGTTACCGAACAATGAAAAATAAATTAGCAATTCTCTTATTAATTTTATCAAGCCACACTATTCTTGCCAACGAAAGAGCTTATGCTGTAATTAATACTTCTTCAGTTAAAACCCAAAAAAAACTTCAATACTCCGGAAATAAATTAAAAGCAAAATCCAGACCGGGAGAAATTTTAGTTAAATTCAAATCAACCACTTCTTCGGTAAAAAACCGATTTTCTACGGTAAATAAACAACATAAAATAAAAAAAATTCAAACCCTTTTCAAGAATTCTCAGAACAGAAATATAAAAGAAAAAAATCTGTCCCAATGGCATAAAATATCTTTACCTTCAAATACAACTTTCGAGGAAATATTCGATATTTATAAGAATTGCCCTAGTGTGGAATTTGTAGAACCAAACTATATCTACGATATCTGTACTAATCCTAACGACCCTTACTTTAATACTTCCGGGAGTTGGGGACAATCTTATCAGGATATGTGGGGATTATATAAAACCAATCTTTCTTCCGCATGGGAAATAGAAAAAGGGAATGCATCAATTATTGTAGCCGTGGTAGATACGGGAATAGATTATAACCACCCGGATATTACCGATAATATCTGGCATAACCCCGGGGAAATCCCCGATAACAATATTGATGATGACCAGAATGGATACATAGACGACACAATAGGATGGAATTTTACTAATCTTTCCAAAGACCCTAAGGATGGAAACGGGCATGGCAGTCACATTGCCGGAACTATTGCCGGAATAACCAATAACGGAAAAGGAATTAGCGGTATTTCCTGGCATTCACAAGTAATGGCTATCAAGGGAATAACTGACGGTGGCTGGGGAACTGCTACTGATTTAGCATACGGCATAAAATATGCCGCTGATAACGGAGCAAGGGTTATTAATTTAAGCTGGGGAGGGACAGGTACTTGCCAGATAATAGAAGATGCTATGGACTATGCCTATAGTAAAGGATGTATTATTGTTGCTGCCGCCGGAAATAATAATCAGGATGTAACCGATTTCTTCCCGGCTAATTACGAAAAAGCCATCACTGTTGCCGCAACCAATTACCAGGATGAAAAGACTTTCTTTTCTAATTATGGAACAAATATTGATGTTGCAGCACCGGGAATGGATATCTTATCTTTAAAAGCGGAAGGAACTAATCCATCCGGAGTCGTGGGAACAAATTACTGCCGCTTAAGCGGCACCAGTATGTCTGCCCCTCATGTCTGCGGAATAGCAGCACTTATTCTGTCACGACATCCTGAATATAGTAACGAAGAAGTTACCACATTTATCACTTGTTCCGCAGACGACCTGGGAGAAGAAGGAAAAGATATTTATTTTGGTTGGGGACAGATAAATACTTATAAAGCTTTATTAGCCAGTGACGGAATATTCCTTACCAATAAGGATTTAACGGTAATAGATACCCCTAGTGATGAAGGAAAAAATATAACCGTTTCATGGGCAAAAAATTCCTATTCAGGAATTAAAGGATATAAAATCTACTACAGTCTTACTCCTTTTACTTATTTATCAAACGCTACTTATTTTAATTCTTCACCTATTAACAATCCCGAAGCAACTTCCGTTACTATAGCAAATTTAGGAGATGAATCTAACGGTTATTTTTTTTCTGTAATCGGAAATACCGAAGAAGGCACAACAGAAGCTAATTTAACTTCCTTTTCCACAACAGAGGCAACTTATCCGGTAAATAACATAATTAACACTCTTGCCGATAATGACATTATTGTCGCCGGATTCGACCCGCAAACTAAAGCCTTTATTCCCCGGGGAACATCCAACAACGAAAAAACATTAGATATTTTCAGGCCTGATACCTCTAATTTACCCAATAATCCAGACGTAGAGTTTTCTTCTTTATCCTCCACAGAAGACGAAGAACAGGAAGAAGATTCACCGGATGAACTTTTATCGACCGTTAGAGAAATCAAAACATCTTCACCTTTAGCAGGAACGATTAAAATTACCATTCCCTATCAGATAAACTACTCTTCTTCTCCGCTTTATGCCCAGGAGCATAATTTAAGAATTTATCAATTAAGTAAAACTAAAAACTTATGGGAAATGGTTTCCGGTTTTCAACAAGTAGATAAAACATCTAAGAAAATAACCTGTGAAATTGAAAATCCTGATTGGCACAATAGTACATTATATCGAATATTTCCGGCAATTTTATTCGCTCAAAGCTTAAACCAGATACAAGTTTATCCAAATCCTTATAAACCTAACTCTTTTACGCATCATACTAAAATCATCTTTAATAATTTAACCCGGGAAGCAACGATAAAAATTTACAATCTCGCCGGGGAAATGGTCTTTAAAGGCCAGGAAATGGACAGTGACGGAAAATACCAATGGCAGGCCACAAATAATGACGGAAACAACCTTGCCAGCGGAATATATATTTATTTAATTACCAACAACCAGGGGGAAAAGAAAACCGGTAAAATAGGGGTCATCAGATGAAAAAGAAAATCATTTTACTGTTAATAATAAGCTCTTTCGGTTTTTTACCAAAAATTTGTTTTGGTTCCGACATAGGCACTACGGGAGGACAGTTCTTAAAAATAGGTATAGGCGCCCGCCCTGTTGCTATGGGAGAATCATTTGTTGCTGTAGCCAATGATGCTAATTCCTGCTACTGGAACCCTGCCGGACTAAGCGAAATTAAAACGATACAAACTACTACCACCTATCTTCAATGGCTTGAAGATACAGGATATACTTATTCCAGCTATATTCAACCACTAAAAGACAACTATTTTCATTACGGAACAATTGCCCTCAGCCTGGCTTATTTAG
Source organism: bacterium (assembly GCA_023132075.1). GTDB lineage: Bacteria > CBDUZB01 > JAGLHV01 > JAGLHV01 > JAGLHV01 > JAGLHV01. The sequence goes on along the minus strand of JAGLYT010000067.1, from coordinate 1,176 downwards.
GTATGGGTGCCATACCTAAAACAGAAATTGACATAAATGATAATATTGTTGCAACAGGAAAATCCTTTGATGCTTCTGATATCGCATTCATCTTTTCTTACGGAGGAAAAATAAAAAATTTTCTTGTAGGCTATAACATCAAATATATTAAACAAACAATCGAAGAAGAAAAAGCTTCCACCTTTAGTCTTGATTTAGGAATGAAATATCTTTTTTCCGATAATCTCTCTTTTGGATTGGTTACACAAAATATTGGCGGAAAAGTCAAATTCGTTAAAGAAGAAGATCCCTTGCCGTTAAATATTAAAAGCGGTATCGCTTATAAAACCCTTCATAATTCTCTATTTTCATTTGACATCCATTTCCCCGTGGAAATAAATCAGCCAAACTATCACCTGGGCATAGAACAAGTTTTAAGTAACTTATTTGTTCTCCGCAGTGGATATAAACTTAACTCCGTTTCTGATTCTAAAGAATTATCCGGATTGTCATTCGGATTGGGCCTTAAATGGAAAAAATACCATTTAGATTACGCATGGGTTCCTTATGGTAATCTCGGACAAACCCATCATATCTCGCTTTTTCTAAAATTTAATTAACTCGTTCCAACTATTGCTGTAACCCCTTCTAAATTAAGTAACCAGGGAATAGTATAAATGTCATATCCTTCTTCTTTAATTTTAAAAGAATTTCCCGAAGTAAAAAAGAATTCCCGTAGATTTAAATCAATCGCACTGTTCTTTATTTTCGATTGAAAAATAATTCCTTTATTTATTTTTGAAGCAAGCATTACATCCGTAAGGGTTTTTTTTCCAAAACTCCTGTTTACCACTTGTTTCATAAAAAAAACAGGAAATATTAATCTACATACATTAGAGAAACAGGATAACTCATTAACTATTTTTGGGTAAGAAACAGCATTAGAAAAAACCAGGACATTCACAGAAGACCAGACATACGCAGAAACAAAAACACCTATAAGAAAAACAACCATCCCTGCTACTTTTAATTTAATAAATAATTTATTCTTTGCTCTAATTAATTTTAACATTTTACTATCTTCTTATATACTTAGAATTCAAACCCCAACCAAGCTTATCTTAATATAAACAAAAGAGAAAGTCAACAAAAAAAAGACGGTTTTATTTTTTAAAATTAATGAAGAAAAATTAAAAA
>JAGLYT010000066.1 GCA_023132075.1 bacterium | reverse complement strand
GTATGGGAAATGCTCTTAAGGAAAACATAAAAGAGATTAGACGGTCAAGGAAATATGCTGACTTTATTAAAACGATGAAGAGTCATCCTGTATGCAGTAAATGCCGGTGGTAAAGGGAAAAACAAACATAGAGGGATACAGGATAATTTAATTTCAAAAAGTAAAATTTATAAAATATAAAAAGAGGGGTTTTGTATGAGTATGAGAAAATTTATTTTGTTTGCAGGCTCGGCAATTTTTCTAAGTTCTTTTGTTGGTGCCGGAACCGGAGAAAAAATTAACGAGGATATTAAAAGAACAGCCCTGTTATTGGAAGAAGAAAAAGGGGAACATCAAAGGGAGAAAGAGCAGGTTTCTTCAGCACACAAAAGTCTGGAAGAACGAATAAAAGTGCTGGAAGAAAAAATTGGCAATTTAAGAAAGGATACCCGGGGATTAAAAAATAAAATCAGTAGTGTTAAAAAAGAGGAAAGTAAATTGAGCAAGGATAAAAAAACGGCAGAGATTTTTCTTGTTAAGGAAAAAAAAGTGTTGGTTGAAGATATCGAAAAAATCGAAGAAAGAATTAAATTCGGATTTCCTTATGAAGTTGATATGCAGTTAAACCGGATGGACAATTTTAAAAGAAACCTGCAACAAGAAGAATGTGATTTATTAGAAGTAATGCAGGAGATTTATATCCAGCTTGTCAAGGAAATAGAATTAGGTGAAAACAGTGAGATTTATGCTGAAGAGAGAGAAACTATTGAGGGTGAGATAAAAAAGGCAAAAGTAGTAAGAGTGGGAAGGATTATGCTTTTTTATCAGACCAATGACGGAAAAGAAACAGGATTTTTGAAAAAAAACAAACAGGGATATATGTGGAAAAATGATTTATGCCGAAAGTGTCGAACAAATATAAAAAAAGCAATTGAGATAATGAAAGGCAAAAGAATTCCCGAGCTTATAGAATTTCCGGTTATTGTTGATTCTATCAGCCATACGGGGGGTGTACAATAATGAAAAAATATATTGGGTTTTTATGTTTAATAGCCATTATTTTTTTTACGCAAAGTCTAATGGCGTATAACAAAGAAGACCTTAATAAATTGAATGAATTGAGAGAACAATTAAGGCAGGAAAAAATAGCAAGGATCAATGATAAAGTGAATAGCTATAACCGGTTAAAATCACTGGAAATGAAAGTTTATTCATTGGAAGACGATTTGGCTGATTTAAAAACGAAAAAATTTAATTTAGAAGAAGAGCTGAATATTTTAGAAGAAAATAAAGGTGAGATTCAGAATGAATGTGGGACTTTGGAAAATACAGCAAAAGAAATCAGAAATTTTATAAATGAAAAAAAAGAAAGTTTAAAGAGAAAAAATAAAAACAATTTGTTTTTTGCTCAGCAGGATAAATTTGAAAAAATAAATTCAATAATAAGTTTTTCCGACCTACTCAATTTTTTAGAAAAGGAAATTTCGGAAGCGGAAACATTAAGATATTGCCGGGATAAAGTTGACGGACAGGAAGTAGAGCTCTTAAAAATAGGAAATGCATTTGCTGTTTATCAATCAAAAGATGGTAAATTAGGATTGTGGGAAAAAAATTATAAAAAAGGGGAAATTGTTAACCGGTGGAACAAAAACTTATCTTCTTCCTTACGCAGGAAATTAAAGCAAATGTTCATTCCTTTGCGTAAAAAAGATAAAGGAAATATTCTTGTTCCCATGGATATAATCCAGGGTACTAAATCTAAAATAAGCGAAGAGGGGGGAAAGGGTATTATAGGATGGATAATAAAAGGCGGACCGGTAATGATTCCCATCGGATTTTTACTTCTGGGAATTATTATAATGTCGGTGGAAAGATTATTGGCTTTTAGAAGGGAACATACTGATGCGGATTTATTAATGAATAAAATAATGGATTTGTGGAAAAGCGATGATAAAAATAGAGCGATAGAATTATGCCTGAATACTCCCGGACCGGTAGCCAGAATGTTAAAAATAGGATTAGAACAGCAACAAGCCGGAAGGCAGGTAGTAGAAGAAATGTTTCATGAACAACATTTAGAAGAAATTCCCCGTCTCCAAAAAAATCTCTCCACCATAGGTGTTTTAGCCGGGGTTGCTCCTTTGTTAGGATTGTTGGGAACGGTAAGCGGAATGATTTCTACTTTTAAGATAATTACCTATCACGGGGGAGGAGATCCCAGGTTATTAGCGGGGGGTATTTCCGAAGCTTTAATTACTACAGAGGCAGGACTGATTATTGCAATACCGGCTTTGTTGATACATAATTATCTTTCCGACCGGGCGGAAAAAATCGCTGCTGATATGGAAAAAAACGCAGTTAAATTTATTAATTCCCTGTGTAAGGAAAAAATAAATGATTAAATCAATTTTGGAAATGTTAATTTGTGGCGGCCCGGTAATGATTCCCATATTTATTGTTTCGCTTGTAATTTGGAATTTAATTATCGGAAAGTATCGCCGGCTTAAAAAAGAGGATATAAACCAGGGTATATTTACTGATAAAATTATTAGTTTTTTACAAAAAGGGGAAAAAGAGAAAATAGTAGAGTTATCCTCTGTTACTCCGGGTATATTATCCAAAACGGTAAAGGCCTTGGCCGATGATGAATCTAAAACAAGGAAATCTTTGTTAAATATCGTGCAGGAAATAATGCATGAAGAATATCCTCGTCTGGAAGAAAGTCTTTCCACTATTGCTTCTTTAGCTTCTGTTGCGCCTTTGTTGGGATTATTAGGAACGGTTAGCGGTATGGTAGCAACTTTTAATAGCATTACTCTTTTTGGGACTGGAGACCCACAATCTTTGGCTAAAGGGATATCCCAGGCCTTAATTACTACCCAGTCAGGATTGATTGTGGCTATACCTGCTCTTTTTTTCCATAATCATTTAATGAAGAAAGTTAATCAACAAATTTTCGAATTTGAAAAAAACATAAACAAAGTAATTAATATTTTAACGAAAGGAGATAAACAATGAGTGAGTTAAAAGGATTTTCATATCGGAGAGAAAGAAAAACCCCGGAACTTAATATTTCTCCTTTAGTGGATATGGTTTTTTTGCTTTTGATTTTTTTCCTGGTTACTACTACCTTTTCCAGAGAAACAGGGGTTGAAGTCCACAAACCAAAAGCAAAAACAGCCCGGAATTTATCCCGGGAAAGTGTATTAATTTCCGTGACTAAGGAAGGAACTATTCATATTAATAACCGCAAAGTTGATTTGGAAGAATTAAACAGAATAATAAAAGAGACATTGAGGGATAAAACAGATAGTTCTATAATTATCATTGCGGATAAATTATCATCAACAGGCAAAATAATTACGGTGATGGATGAATGTAAACAAGCCGGTGCTGAACGGATATCTTTGGCCGCAATGAAAGAAGAATAAAGGATTAAAAGAATGAAAAAATGTGAAAATTTTGGTTTATCTTTTTTAATTAATATTGCTATTTTTTCTTTTCTACCCGTATTGCATTATTGTTTTCATCAGCCCGTAACCAAAATTAAACCCATTGAAGTGGAAGTAGTCAGGCTAAAGAAAGAAAAGATAAAGCTTAAAAAAAGGAAAAAACCGAAAGAAACAAAACAAAGAAAAATTAAAAAAAACATAATTAAACCGGAATTAAGGCGAAAAATTACTTTTGAGTTAGATCCTAATGCTCTAGCCAATGAAGTGGATTTAATTGCCCCTATGGTTACTTATGATTTAAGCGAAGTAGAACAATTACCACAGCTTATAAAATATAGGGAGCCGGATTATCCTTTCGAAGCCAGTGCAAAAAATATAGAAGGAATAGTAACTTTAAAAATTCTTATTGACCGGGAAGGAAAAGTAACAATGGTAAAATTACTGGATAACGGCGGTTTATATGAATTTGGTCAGGAAGCAATGAGGGTAATTCGAAAATGGCATTTTAAGCCGGCTAAAATTATGGGGATGCCGGTTGCCGTATGGTGCATCCAAAAAATCTGCTTTGAATTAAAAACAAAATAAAGTTTTTTTTAACCATCCTCCTTTCCATTAATGCCGCTTTTATAAAAATTGTGGGATTAGTGGAATGATAATATTCCCCGAATTCATACTTGTTTTCCTTAATTTGGAATAATCAGGTTGTTGTATTGTTTCTCCTTGACTTTGCGTATTTTTTCGGTTAATATATGGTTGTGGTTGTTTATTTATAGAAAAGGTTAGGGAGATGAAAAGAAAGAAAATATTGTTACTTACCGTGTTAACGGTAGGGATTGTTTTGTTTTTTACTGTTTATAAAAAAGGAGAGGAAAAAGTTTTTTCTTCTCCTTTAACTATTGTTTCCCATGGTAATATTCCTAAGGGCGGAACACTGTATTCCTGTTTAATAAAAGAAGGGCTTTCCAATAAAGAGGTCTGGCAAATATCAAAAGCCTTGAAGAAAATTTTTAATGTTCGTAAATGTGCGGCAAATGATAAATATGAAGTTGTTAAAACAAGCGAAGGAATTTTTAAAAAGTTTAAATATTATTCCGGATTAAATATTTATGAAGTTAACAAAAGTTCTGCGGGTGAATTAGTTGCCTTAGGAAAAAAAATTCCTTTAAAAAAAAGTGTTTTTGGAATTAGCGGTGAAATAAAAACTACTCTCTGGAGTGCGATGTATGAAAAAGGGGTAAGTGCGGAAACTATTTTGGAGTTTGTAGATATCTTTGCCTGGCAGATTGATTTTTTAACGGAAACAAGACAGGGGGATACTTATAGTTTAGCTTGGGAAAAATATACAAATGGAGAGAAAAATAAAGGAAAAAGTAAAATATTAATCGCTCAATATTGCGGGGAAGAAACTAAAAAACATAAGGCAATGTCTTTTAAAAGCGGATATTATGATTTAAGAGGGAACTCTTTACATAAACAGTTTTTACGAGCTCCTTTAAATTATCGGCGTATTTCATCTTATTTTTCCCGTCGCAGATTCCATCCTATTTTACGGTATTGGCGTCCTCATCTGGGTATTGACTATGCTGCTCCGATTGGAACTCCGATAACGAGTGTAGGGGATGGAACAGTAATTTTTAAAGGGTGGAAGGGTGGTTATGGAAGATTTATTAAAATTCGCCATAATTCGGTGTATACCACAACATATGGGCATCTTTGGCGTTATGCTAAAAAAATTCGAAAAGGAAGAAAAGTAAAGCAAGGTCAGGTAATTGGTTATGTCGGTTCTTCAGGGCTTTCTACAGGACCTCATTTAGATTTTCGTATGGTAAAAAACGGAAAATGTGTAAATTTTTTGCGGCTTAAATTTCCTTCTAAAAAGAAAATATCTTCAAATCATCGTGCAGAATTTAATAGGTTGAAAAAAGCAAGGTTAAGGCAGATTGCTTTGGTTTTGGGCCATACCGTTTCTCCTAAAAAGTTAGAATTATTTTCAAAAAATAAATGAAAATAAATAATAGGAAAAATCAATGAATGGGTTCAAAAAAGGAAGTAAGGAGGATTAAGAAGAAGATAAAAATTTACGATGTGTAATAAAGATAAAAAAGCTAATCTTAAGAAAATCTTTTTTATTGAAAGAAAAAAAGTTGTTACGGGCTTTACTTTGATAGAATTGATGATTGTAGTGGCCATTATCGATATTTTGGCAACAATAGCTATGCCAAAATTTGTTGACTTAATCCGAAAAACAAAGGAATCTACAACAAAAGGCAATTTAGCTGTTTTACGAAATGTTTTAGCTGTTTACTAGGTGGATAATGAAGGGATTTATCCTACACCAGCGGCTTATCCCAATAGACTTAATTGTTTGATGCCGAAATATATTGAAGAAATTCCTTATGTCGATCTTGGGGCATATCATTCTCCTTCGAATGCTGTAGGTACTTCGTTTGGTGATAATGGTACATGGATTTATGTGTCAAGCGATGGATTTATTTATGTGGAATGTAGCCATACGGATCTTAAAGGGACAACAATTAGTACATGGTGAAAGATGCAGAAATTGAAAAGACTTGTTGATAACAGCAAGAATGCGAAAAGGAATAGCTTGATGAGAAAATCAAATAGGAGTTTAAAAGGGATTTTAGTGATACTGATGTTGGTTTTTCTAAATTTTTTAAATATAGATAGAATAAAAGCAGAAGAAACAAAGGAAAAAAAAACAGTTGCTGTCCTGGACTTTCAAAATGTTTCAAATTCTTCCGAACTTAATTACCTTCAAAATGCCATTCCTGAAATGTTAATTACCGGATTATTGATTAGTAAAAAAGTTAAAGTGGTAGAAAGAGAAAAATTAAAGAAAATATTGGAAGAGCTAAAATTTTCTCTTTCAGGAACAATAGCTCCGGAAGAATCAATCGAAATAGGAAAAATGACCGGAGCGGATACCCTGCTTATGGGTAGTATAATTAAAATAGGATATCAAATGAGAATAGATGCAAGACTTATAGATGTTCAGACCAGTGAAATAATTTTAGCGGAAAAGGTAAAGTTTAATACGGAGGAAGAGGTTATTGAAGCTACCGACATTTTAGCGGAAAAAATTGTAAAAAGTCTTACCGGAGAAAAAATAAAAATTGGTGACGGTAAAAAATTACCACCAAAAGATATTAAGAGTTTTCAGGGAAAAGCTCTTTTTATGGAAACAGCATTAAATAACCAATATCGATTAGAAGGGAGCGAGGAAGAAACTTATTTGCAGGTAGATCTATTTGCCCGGGAAATTAAAAAGGGCAAAAGACTTCCTTTGAACATTGCACTTGTTATTGACAGAAGTGGTTCTATGGCTAGCGAAAATAAATTGGAGTATGTGAAAGACGCAGCTAAATTTGTAATTAAAAATTTAAATAAAGACGATATCCTGGCTGTTGTAACTTACGAAAATGGAGTGGAAGTCCTTTTTGAAGCAGGAGAGGTAAAGAGCAAGAAATATATTTTAGATATAATTGATAAAATAACACCGGGAGGAAGTACCAATCTTAGCGGTGGAATGGTAGAAGGTTATAGGCAAGTAGCTATGAATTATCGGGTAGGGCAGGTAAACCGCGTACTTTTATTATCAGACGGATTAGCAAATAGAGGGATTACTAATGATGAATCGCTCCAAGCTATTTGTCAGCAAAAGAGCCGGGAGGGTATTTCTATTTCTTCTTATGGAGTAGGTATACAATTTAATGAAGATTTAATGTTAGTTCTTGCCGAATACGGTGCAGGAAATTACTACTATATTGATCAGGCAGAAAATATTGCTAATATGTTTGAGAAAGAGTTAAAAGGTTTACTTGCGGTAGTAGCTCAGGATGTTTACCTTCAAATAGAAATTCCCGGACAGGTTAAAGTGAAAGAGCTTTATGGATATTTGTTTACGAAAAAAGGGGATAAAATAGGAATAAAATTAAATGATATATTTGCCAGAGAGGAAAAAACAATTCTTTTAAGATTGAAAGTACCTGTTTCCCGAAGGGATAGTCTTCGGGTGGCAAGGGTAATTCTTACTTATAATGATGTAATAAATATGGGGAAAAAAGAAAAGGAATTATCCGATATTGTGGTGTCTTATACAAAGGACGAGAAACTTGTTGAGCAAAACGAAAACAATTATATAGGTCAGACAGCAAGTCTTATGGAATCAACCTTAATTATGGAAAAAGCAATAAAAATGGTGGATGAAGGGAAGAAAAAAGAGGCAGAAATATGGTTGAAGGAAAACGTTGCTCCGCTCAAAAAGAAAGTGGAAAAATATAATACAAGAGGATTAAAAAAACAATTGTTAAATGTTTTTGACTATCAGGATGCATTAACCGCTCCTGCCCTTTCGGTAAATGAAGAAAAGGCAATGCAGAAAAAAGAAAAATATCGTCAATATGAAATACAAAAGAGTAAATAATTTCCCTTTTTTTGAAATTAGGAGTTGGGAGTTAGAACAAGGAACAATAAAGGGAAAACATGTTTTTACTAGACGCATAATTTTACC
>JAGLYT010000065.1 GCA_023132075.1 bacterium | reverse complement strand
ATTGGGATTGCTTCTACAATCAGGTTTGCTTTTGAAGGTGGGGTGGCTACCACGATGAGAAGAGAAGACGAAGATATTGAGGTAATTGTCAGGCTTCCGCAGAAATATAAAAATGATATAAAAACACTGGAAAATTTAAGTATACCCAATAGGGAAGATAGGTTGATTAAATTAAATAAGGTTGCTTATTTTAAAAAACATCAGGGAATAAGAAAATTAAACCATGAAGATGGAAGACGGACAGTAACTATTACGGCTAATATAGATGAAAATAAAACAACTGCCATTGCTGCCAATATAAAAATAATTAATAAATTTAATAATATCCCACAGGAATATCCGGGATATAATCTAAAAACCGGTGGTGAATGGGAGGACACTACAGAATCAATCCAATCAATGTTTCGGGCATTTGGGATTGCCTTTATGCTTATTTATCTGATTTTAGCCGTTCAATTCCGTTCCTATATCCAGCCGTTGATAATAATGTTATCTGTTCCCTTTGGAATAGTCGGAGTTATTGCAGCTCTTTTTTTGCATGGTCAGCCGGTGAGTATTATGTCCATGTTTGGTGTTATTGGTTTAACCGGGGTAGTGGTTAATGATTCATTGATTTTAGTGGATTTTATCAATAAACTTAAAGAAAAAGGGGCGGAAGTGACGGCGGCGGTATTAGAAGCCGGACGGACCAGATTAAGACCGATTTTACTAACCTCAATAACGACTATTATTGCCTTATTGCCTCTTATTTATGGTATTGGAGGGGAGGAACCATTTTTAGTGCCGGCAGCAATTGCAATGGCTTATGGTTTGTTAGCCGCTACCTTTTTAACCTTAATAATAGTGCCCTGTGTGTATCTAATCACTGAAGATGTTACCCATTTAGTAAATGGCAGGAATAAAAACAGCTAAAAAGGCCATTTTTTTCTATACAGATTATGGCACAATTCTAAACAAAAAATTGAAATATGACAATTCAATTGACTTTATATTTAGCTTGCATTAAAATCATTTTACGGGGAAAATAGTTGCTTTTAAAAATTTAATTCAATAGATGTAGCAGCAGGCCCTTGGCCTGCAATAAACTGAATCGTATTTATACAATATTTAATTTACAGACACGCCAAGGGCGTGCAGCTACAAGTTTAGCATGGAAGGGGTAACGTGAACTTGTACTGAGCTTGTCGAATGTATGACACCCGAGATTTTACCCAAAAGAAAAGATATACGTTTAAAAAATTACGATTATAAAAAAAATGGATACTATTTTGTAACCATTTGCACTAAGAATAAAATGGCTCTTTTTTCTTATCGCATTTCACAAAAGTTTGATTCAATAGATGTAGCAGCAGGCTCTTGGCCTGCAATAAACAAAAGAAATACAGATATTGTAGAAGAAAAACTATTATTTACAGAGAAGAAATTTCCAGTGGAAGTTGACTTTTACTGTATTATGTCCGATCATATTCATATAATATTTAATTTACAGACACGCCAAGGGCGTGCAGCTACACGTTTAGCATGGATTGTAAATGCTTTTAAAGGTTGGTGCACAAGAAGTTTTGGTAAACAAATATTTCAGCCAAATTATTATGAACATGTAATTCGAAATGAAAGAGCTTTATTGAAAATTCGAGAGTATATTTACAATAATCCGTTGATTGAAGATATAAATTTAAAACAATTTTATTCAACCCCTACGAGAAAAGCTAAAGAGGTGACATGAACTTGTCCTGAGCACAGCCAAAGGATTTGTTCCGAAGAAAATTTCCCTTTCCTTTGCAATAACAATTCAATTGACTTTACATTTAAGTTCTATTAGAATTATTTTATGGAAGAAAATATTTGCTTTTTATTTTTCTTGTGCTATCATTAAATATATTGTAATTAATTTGTAGGCATTACTGTTCAAGGGAATTGTAGTTTAAAAATATGTGCCTAAATATATTTAGATAATGAAAAAATAAAAGAAAAGAAACAAGGAGGGGTGGATGAAATTGAAAAAAGGGTTGGGTAACATTTTAAAGACTGTTTGTTTTTTAACTTTGGCGGCGTTTTTAGGCAGAGGACTGATTGGTTTCGTTTATGCTGAGAACAAACAAACAAATCAGGTAAGAATTGATTGGAGCGAATTTAAAAAACTATTAAAAATTGATGCCGATGAGATTAAACTGAGCTGGGATGAATTTAAAAGACTTATAGCCCAGACCGGAAGTGAAATCAAAGTGGAATATAACATCCAGAATGGTATGGTGGTCTTACAGCGTGAGCAATTTAAAAAATTATTACAACAAATGAAGCCGCCGGATACAAAACCTTTACAGCCTCCCGGGGATTATCTAATTACCAAGGCGGAATATTTCGGGGTTATGGGAAAGAAAAGTACGACTTTTAAAGTTCGCTTTTTTTTAGAGATATTTAAAAAAGAAAGAAAAGCGTATCCAAAAATTCGTCTCCTGTCGCAGGAAGTTGCTTTGAAGGAAATTAAATTAAATGCTCAACCGGCTCTGGTGATGAATGAAGGCGGTTGGTATGTGCTTACCACCCCTAAAAGTGGTCAGCATATAGTAGATATGGAATTTTCAATTAAATCAGCTCTGGATAAAGGTCCTGATGTATTGAATTTAGCTATTCCGCAAACAGCAATTACTTTATTTAATCTGAGCATACCGCTTAAAGAGGTTAAAGTAGAAATTCCTCAAGCTAAGCAGCTCACTATTTCCAGGGTTGCAAATCAGACGAAAGTTAAGGCGATACTTTCTACCAGCAATTATGTCAATGTTAAGTTGCACCGGACAATTGTCGTAGAGAAAAAGAAAGGCCCTGCTAAACTCTATGCGGAAACAATGAATTTATTTTCTCTGGAAGATGATGCCTTAAGGGTGAATACCAGATTCAAATTAAATATTTTACAAAATACAATTAACAATGTTAAAGTTTATGTTCCGCAAGGTTACAGTGTGCTTTATGTGAAAAATCAAAATTGGCAGGAAATTCGGGATTGGAATACGAAAAAAGTAAAAGAAGAAGAAATTCTTACTGTGCCTTTTGAAAGTGAAAAAGAAGGGACGGTTATTTTTAATGTAGTATCGGAAAAAATATTTTCCAGTGAACAATCGGAGCTTGAATTTAACGGGTTTGAGGTTTTAGAGGCAATTAGGGAAACAGGTTATATCGGGGCGGAAAAAAAGAGTACGGCTGAGGCAGAAATTATTAAAGTAGATAATATCGATCGCGTGGATATTCAGGAATTACCTTATGATTTGATTAATATGTCGGCGAAGCCTCTTATTTTTGGATTTCGTTATTTGAGGCATCCTTTTATTTTGTCTTTGAAAGTTATCAAACACGAAGAGCTCCCGACGGTGAATACGGTAATTGACAATGCCAGTGTTATGTCTGTATTGCTGGAAGAAGGAAAAGTAATTACCAGGGTAGTTTATACTATGCGTAACACATGGAAGCAGTTTCTACAGCTTAAATTACCCAAAGATTCGGAAATATGGAGTCTTTATGTTAACGGGAAGAGGGAGCTTCCTTCCAAAACTAAGGAAGGGAAGTTTATGATTCCTTTGATACGTTCAAAAATAGAAGGTGAAAATATAGCTTCTTTTGATGTAGAAATACTTTATTATAATAAAAACAAAAAATTCCGTATTGCCGGGTCAAGAGGGTTGCAATTTCCTACCGCAGATGTAGTAGTGACTAAGATGTTATGGTCCTGCTATTTTCCGGTAGATTATAGATTTCTTCATTTTGGCGGTGATGTAGAAAAAGAAAAAATTGCCAGCGGTATTCGTCCTCTGATGGGTAATAAGCGGGTGTTTACCTATAGATCTGTCAATGGTTATAATGAGGCATTGGAAAATTGGAGGGGGCAGGGCAGACAACAGCGTAGTAGCGGGAAGCTTAAAAAAACACAGCAATTGTTACAAAGTGAATTCAGAACAAATAGCGATAATAACGGATTTCTTAACCAACTGGACCAGGAGATTAATTTTGCCCAAAACATTAAAAAAGAACAACAGCAGGGGGTTATTGCCCGGGGAGGAGGGGGGGTGGCTTTACTTAAAATTGAAATGCCTACCTCCGGCCAGATTTATCGTTTTGCCAAAACGCTGGTGGAAGGAGAGGAATTACATTTAAGCTTTCAATATGTAAAAGGATGGATAGGGACAATTTTTAAAATTTTATTTCTTTTTCTTATCGGTTATCTTCTTTATTTTATGCGTGCGGTAATCAGAAACAGATATATAAGAATTAAAAATTGGTTTGCTTTAAATAAAAATTTTTGGGATAAACTTAAAACTCCGCAGGGGGTACGGGTGTTGCTTTGTGCAGGGGCAGTGGTTTTTGGGTTTGTTTCACGATTTCTTTTTATTGTTTTTGTTCTTCTTTTTTTGGTTGCCTGGCTCAAACCGGAATGGATTTTTAAAAGGGAGGTCTAACGAGGTGAATAAAATAAAGAAATACATTCAAATAGGATGTAGTTGTTTGTGTTTGGTAACTGTTTTATTCAGTACGGCGTTATTGGCGGAAAACAATGAAGAAAAAAAATCAAATAGTATCCTTTTGGATTGGGGAGAATTCCGCAGAATTTTAAAATTAGACAGCGATGAAATTAAACTTTCCTGGGATGAATATCGCAGGCTTTTGGCACAAATCGGTTTTAAGGTAAAGGATGAATACCGCATAGAAGGTGGAGATGTTATTTTAAGCAAAAAACAGTTTAAAACATTGCTGGAACAAATGCAGCCGCCTAAAAAGAGTGAACTTTTACCTCCCGGTGATTATTTAATAACTAAGGCAGTTTATAATGGTGTAGTCGACAAAAAAAGCACCCAATTTGAAGCACGGTTGGATTTGAAAATTTTTAAAAAACAAAAAAACACCTATTCTAAGATACCTTTATTTCGGGAAGAATTAGCTATAGAAGATGTCCGTATAAATCAGAATCCTGCTTCCATTATTACCCAGGGGGGATGGCATTATCTAAGTACGGAAAAAAGCGGAAAACACCTGATAAAAGTAAAATTTTCGGTTAAATCTTCCATGGATAAAGGAACCCCGGGATTAAGTTTTAATATTCCCACTACACCGATAACTACTGTCGCTTTAGATATTCCCAAAACAAATATAGAAGTAGCTATTGCCAACGCTCAGGAGTTGGAAACAGAGCAGTTAAATAAACACACCATAGTAAAGGGATGTCTCCTTCCTTCTTCACGGATATCTATTTCATGGAAAAAGAAATTAACGGAAAAATCCCGCGGTCCGGCAAAAATTTATGCTGAACTTTTTAATCTTCTTTCTATTGAAGCCGATGCAATCAGAGTTACCACTCAGGTTAAACTGAATATAGTTCAGAACAAAATTATCGGGATAACGTTGGCTGTTCCTTCCGGGTATCAAATTTTGGAGGTAACCGGTCAGGGAAAGAATATGTGGAGTGTAAGAGAGGAAAAGGGAGAACAATTTTTGGAAGTTCCTTTTGAGTATCCTGCTGAAGGCCAACAGCATTTAACTATTAAGGCGGAAAAAATATTACCGGAAGAAACAATGGTTGCTGATTTTACCGGATTTAAAGTGCTTAAAGCAAAAAGGGAGTTTGGTTTTATTGCCGGTGAAATAAAGAGTGATGCCGAAGCCAAGGTGCAGGATTTTGAAGGTTTGGATAGAATTGATTTTGGGAAGATTCCGGCGGAACTTAGCGGACTTTCTGCACGACCTTTACTTTTTGCCTTTAAATATGTTCGCCATCCATATAATGTCGTTGTAGATATTACCAAATACGAAAAAGAAGAAGCTTTGAATATTATTATTGATAATGTAAAGGGAACAACCCTTTTTAAAGAGGAAGGAAAGCAGGTGCATCTGTTGACTTTTTCTGTGCGTAACCTGTGGAATCAATTTTTAAAGCTGGATTTACCGCAGGATGCCGGTATCTGGAGTGTGTATGTGGATGGGAAGAGAGAGAAAGCGTCTAAGGATGGTGCAGGGAAGATTTTAATCCCTTTAGTGCGTTCTCAAAGGAAAAATGAAAATAGCGGTTTGAGACCTTTTAAAGTAGAACTTATTTATACCCAACCGGCCGGTAAGTTTTTTATTCTGGGTAAGAAAAAAAGTGTTTTTCCTTCTCCGGATGTCCTGATAAGTACATTAGAATGGGATTTTTATCTTCCGGTAAATTATAAATATCTTCATTTCGGAGGAAATTTAGAAAGGGAAAAAGTAGCTAAGCTTCATAAACCTTTATGGCGCAGGGTAACAGGAGGGTTGACGGGAGGTTTGGCAGATTCCTCCGTTTCTCCTCTTAGCATAACAAAGCAGGCAGTACGGGAAGAAACAAGGGTAGATGAAAGCCATAAATATGGCGAAAAGAGTAAGGATGAAAAAGTATTAAGACAGCGGGAACTGAAAGAATCTGTATGTTCGGATAAAATATCCGGGACTTTAGGGAGGATAGAGAAGGAAGAAGAAGCTGGTGAGTTTTATGGTGATGATTTTTCTGGTAGCAAAGGGATAAAAGAATTTCCCGCTCCGGCGCTTGTAGGTATGGAAGGCAAAAAAGATATTTCCCTGGGATTAGCGGGTTTACTTTCGGTACGGATGAATATTCCCATTTCAGGTAAAAATTATCTTTTTTCTAAAAAGATTGTGGAGCAAGGAGAGCTTTTACATTTAAACTTTTTTTATGTTAACGAATGGATTATTAACAGTATTTTAATTATTCTGGGTTTAATAATTTTGTATTTTCTTTTTAAGATGAAAAGGATTTTTTTAATGCCGGTTAGGGCTTTAGGAAAAGCGGTATCTAAATTATTTCCCTTGGCGAAAAAATGTTTTCAACCAAAAATATTGCCGGTTGTAATTTTAGTTATTTTTGTGCTTACTAAATTTTTAGATAAATTGTTTTATCTGTATAATTATTTTCCAATACTCCCTGCAGTGTTGATATTGCTCTTTATTATATCTTTAGTAAGGCTTTTTAAGAATCAAATAATTGAGAGTATAAAATTTTTGTGCCGCCCGGGAATTTCAGTATTAATAATTTCCGCCTGGATTTTCTTCCTGCTGGTTACCCGTTTATTTATACCGTTTTTTCCTTTACTTGTACTGCTTTTTATCGGACTTATAGTATCAGTGATAAGAGTAGTAGTTCGCTTTCTCAAAAAAAGAAAAGAAAGAAAAGAAGTAAAGGAGGAAGAAGCGAATAAGGAAATAAAATAAACCCATTCCAATTTTTTTTTGGAATGGGTTTTCTTTATTAAATGGTGGAGGTGGCGGGACACATACTCTACTTGTTTCCAAATAGTGTGGACTATTTCTTCATCCCAGTCTGCCTAAGGCAGATTAAGGGAGACCGGCGTATTATAGAAAGCATAGATTTATCGTCGATTAAGTTTTTAATCAACGATATTACCTCCTATCTCCTTCGATTTGAAGGAAGTCTCTGCAGGGCTATTAACCCCTCAAGATTGCCCGTCCACTTTTAAGTGGATTAGGGTTTCCTTGATGTAAGCCGGTTTTTTCATCCCAAATTACTTTGGAAGTCGACTCTTTAGAATCGAACCCGCGTCCAGAAATAAGTAAACAATCCTTCTACAAGTTTAGTCTATGTTTTAGTTCATAGTTTATTACTCCCATAGACACGATTAATAAACTATTAGCCTTTTAGAGTTTCATTTTAGTCTTAAAGGCAAAGACTAAAACTATCCCGCTTCGTTGACACTTGATCCCTCTTTTGCAGGCAAAAAAAGGGTAAGCGTAGCCGCGATTAAGCGGCTAAAGCTAACTTTTGGTCAGCAATTATGATTATTAGTCGATTGATTTACGAGCCTTCGACTGACCTCGACTTGCCGGAATTGCCTCCTTTATCCCTGTCGAAACCTATTCACCCCCATTATAAAAAATAAATTCTAAATCCGAAATACGAAATCCTAAACACAAAAATAAAGGTAAAATGTGTTTCGAAC
>JAGLYT010000064.1 GCA_023132075.1 bacterium | reverse complement strand
GGGAAAGAAGATGGTGATGGGGGAACGAGGGAAAGTAGAATACAAAGATATAGCTATGGATTTAGCTATGGAAGAATATAAATTAAATGATGTACTGAAAGAAAATAGAGATAGCTTGACCTGGATGACGAAGGGAGAGTTAAGGGAAGAGGAAGAATTCGATTATGTAGGAGCGGAGACGGAAGATTTTTATAAAGAATATTATAAACATGTAGAGGATAGGTCGCCGTTAAGGTTTTTATCTAAAGAAATAAGGGATGAGGTGAAAAAGAAGAAGAAAGAGGTAGGAATATTATACACAGCATTTTACGGAGTGGGAGCGACGGTAGCCGGGGATTTACCTGGATTTTTCCAGCGGGTAGGATACAGCATAGTAAACAAAATAAATTTAGTGCAGAAGCAGACAGAAGTAATGGACGGGACATTTCCTGGACATGGAATGCCTGATCCGGGGGTAGTGGAAGGGTGGGTAGTAAACTTTGTAGATTATTTAGTGCAGATAGGGGGGAAAGATCTTAGCGGAATAGAGGAAGCGATAGAAGAGTTAAATAAAAAAGATGCAGGAGTAGGTACGGATCCGGACATAGACCGGGCAGGAATGGCAATACCGTTACCGAAGGGAGTGGAAGGGAACATCAAGGGAGAGTTATTAAAAGCGGTAATGGAGTATATAGAGAAGACAGAAGAGATAAAGGATAAGAAAAAGGTAAAGGGTGAAGTAAGAAAGGCATTTAAGAAACTAAATGATTATCATTTATTAACGGCGAATGATGCGTGGACATTTATGGCATATCACATACTGAAATTAAGGGAAGAGAATGGGGCGTTAGATAAAGATAAGTTATATGTAATATTGAAATCGCATGTAACGACTTCGGCGTTAGAGAGGGTAGCTGAGGTTTATCAGGAAAAAGGGTATAAAGTATATGTAGTGGACACATATGTAGGGTTTACTGAATTAGCGAAGAAGAGCCGGGATTTAATAGAAGTAGCGAGGAATATATATAAAGCGAAGGGAGAGATAGAGGACGGGAAAGTATTAGAAGATATATTAAAGGTATTAAAAGAAGCGAATGAAGAATTGAAGAGGAATGTCCCGTATGAGACAGCGGGGCTGGAGATATTTGATGAAGCGATAAGAAATATAGAGAGAATAGCCAGGGGAGAGGAAGCAGACAGGGAAAAGATAATAAAGGATTTGGATTTGATTGGGAACATAGAGATAGTGATGGGGGTAGAGGAGAGTAACGGATACGGGGAATTTGGGTATTATGATCCTGAAGCCGGAGAGGTAAAGGATGCACATATATGTGAAAAGGATGGTTCATTAGCGGCGTATGAATTTTTAGATTTAGTAAGTTACGGTAGATATAAAGGGCAGAGTTTATATGATATGTATCAGGAGTTGATGAGAGAGACAGGTTTAGTGGGAACGGACAATCGATTTTTATTACATCCGGGGTTAAAGGGGGTAGATGAAAAGGTAAACGAGGTAGAGTTTACGGAGAAGGTATTTGCGGTATTATTACAGAAGGAACTGGATAAAGGTGAAGAGGTAAAGTTGTTTGATGGCAAGTACAGATTAAAGGAAGTAATCGTATATCGTGATGGTAAATATGACAATAATTATAAGGGATTTCCTGAGGAAGGGATACAGTTAATCTTAGAGACGGAGCAGGGGAGTGATGCGATAGTAACGATAAGGCCTTCGGGTACGGGGGATAGTATACGAGTATACAGTTGGATAATGGGACAGGTACCGGAGAAAGGAGCGGACATAGAGGTATATCGCAGGCAGATAGGAGGAGAGTTAAAGCAGTTAGGGGATGATTTCTTTATAGGATATTTAAGTAAATTAAGAGATGTAGGCGTAACCAGATATAAGGAAGTAATGGATGAAATGTTAGGTAAGGAATTAAGGCTTAGTGAAAGAGAGGAAGAGGTAAGGGCAGAGGCATATAAATATGTACAGGCGGTAAGGGATAGGGAAGCAAGTAAGGAGGTGGAAGAAGAAATTAGGAAGGCGGAAGAAAGAAATGAAAGTGTGTGGGATAAATATTTAAGTAGTGAAGAGTCGGAGAAGTATCCTGAGAAGATAGATTTTTATTTAGACGGGGAAGTGATAGCGAATATACCGAAGGCGTTAGTGTTTGGATGGCAGACAGCGGTAGTGGGATATATAAGCAGTAAGATAGCTAAAGGAAAGGAAAAAGAGATAAGGATAAGTTGTGAAAATACGGAGGTGGCTGAACAGGTAAAAGAGAGGTTGGAGCAGGATAAGGATTTTGCTGACCGGAAGATTATAATAACTGCAGTAGAGCAAGATATTCAAGAATTGATTGAGGAATTAGAAAAAGCAAAGGATTTGGGTCAGGAGAATCTCGAAAACAAAATAAGAGAAAAAATAGATGAAGTTTTATTAAGAAAAGCAGAGAGTACCCGTTTAGTATATGATCAAATGGTAGATAAATATGAACAAATACGCGGGCAAGTTCCGGAAGGAAAAGATGAAGAAATGCTTAATAATTTTTTAAAATTGGTAAGAGAAATAAAATCCATTGATTTAAAGCAAGAAAAAATAAAAATTCTTGATGTAGGAACAGGTTTAAGAGATTTAAAATGGTTTTTGAAACATAAAGATATTTTTGTTATAGGAATTGATTTTTCAGAAAGAGTTGTTAAATTTATCCGAGAAAGTATTGGAAGAGAGAAATTAGATGTTTTGCAGATGGATATGAATCATCTTGAGTTCTCCGATAATATGTTTGAGGGAGTTAGATCTCAGATGAGTTTGCATCATCTTCCTGTTATTGATTCTCAACAAGGAGCAGATGTAGCAATTAGAGAAACCTATCGTGTTCTTAAGCCGGGAGGGATTTTCAAAGTATCAGTTAAAGCAGAAACAGAAGACCGTCGTGGATTTAAGGGGCTGGATACAAAAGAAGGATTAGGGAAACGTTATTATCAATTTTATTCCCCAGAACTTTTAAAATCAGTATTAGAACGGCAGGGATTTACTTTATTAGGATTAGGTGAAATTGAAGAATGGACAGATAGTCGAGGCGAAAAAAATCTTGTTGCTTTTGCCATTAAAGCGGAAGAAATAAAGATAATCCCTGAAGAATCGATAAAGGATTTAAGTGAACTTGAGCCTATAATTGAATTACTAACAGATAAAGAAAAGAAAGCTGATAAATCTGATGTTTTAATTCTTTGTGGGAACGATAACATAGATACTTTTAAAGAAGCTTTAAGGCTTTATAAAGAAGGTATAGTAAAGAAAATTTTAATAACAGGAGGAAAAGGAAGATTAACGCTACCACTAATGCAAGCAGCCGTAAGAAATCATTATAGTATTGAAGTTGCCGAAGGTAAATATGTCAGAACAGAAAAAGATATAAATGACCTTTTAGATGAGGACGGAGAATTAATAAAAGATACTTTTACAAAAAGCGAAGCAGAAATTATAGAGCAAATAATGAAAGAAATGGCTGTGAAAGAAGGGATAGAGATTAAAAAGGAAGATATATTTTTAGAAAAAAAATCTAGAATTACTCGAGAAAATTTTATTTATTCCAAACCGATTTTAAAAGAAATACGTAAAGAATTAAAAATGGGACCAAAAGATACAATGAAAATAATAATGTATATGCAAACACCAATACAACAATTAAGAACTAAAGGCGTTTTTAATAAAATTTTTGAAGAGGAAATAAAACAGGGAACAATTTTCGGAGTAAGTTGGACTATTGACTATGTTCCTGAGAAAATGGACGAAGCAGAATCATCAGAATTAATAGAGAAATTGTTGAAAGAAATGTGGCAGCTTATTGTTTTTAGTGCTATAGGAGATATAAGTCTTGAATATGAAGGAAAAAAAGGTTTGGAGTCCATCCCGGTAGGTTCTTGGGAAAAGGCAACAAGATTAATAGATTTCCATATAGATCCAGTATCTTTGGCTAAAAATTTGATAGAGAGAGAGAAAGATAACATCGCAAATATGGATGAATTAAAAAGGAAGTTAGACACTTCTATGACTCCGGAAATGGAAGGTTTTATAAATAGGATATATTCAGATGCGGGAGAATTTTCGGTAGAAGATTTAAAAGAGATAATACCTGTCAAAGAAGAAAACGGGCGTATCTGGATAAATTGTAAATTTTTGGATCAAGCTGTAAAAGATGCGGCAATGAAAGCAAGTGAAAAGTTTAGTGAAGAAGGGATTATTTTGCGGTCAACAATTATTGGCAGTGCAAGATATTTGGCTGGTGAGGAAGGCTGGGTGCCTTTAGATCTTTTGGGTGATATAGATTTAGCGATTCAAATTAAAGGAACTAACAAAATTCGAACTGAAATAGAAAAATTATTTTGGATTAATTTAAAAGAGGAACTGTCTTCTTTATCAATGCAGACACTAAGTTTAGACTTACCCCAGGATTTGCCTAACCATCTTATTCTTGATTTTGATGGAAAGATTACAAAACGACGCATTGATTGTAGGCGGATTCAGGATCAATGGAGAAAGAGAGATCTTGAATGGAGAGGGATTTTGGATGACAATCTTTGGCGGCTTGTGAGTCGAAGTAAAAAGGAAAGTATTACATTAAGAGATGTGAGGAATATGGATGAAAAGATAAAACAAGGTTTTCTGGATGATTTTTCTTTGCTTATTCGCGAATACCTTCAGGCCGAGTACTATGTGGGTAATGATAGAATCTATCGGAAGGTCCGTTCTTCATTAGCTGCTTTAGAGAAGGACTTAAAAAACTTAGATGAATTTATTATTCTCTGGGATAATATTGTTAGCTCTGGTCGTATCCAGAAGTTAAATAAGTTTTTAGAAGAGAATGAGCAAAAAACGGAAGAGTTGGTAAGGAACCGGTTATTTCAGCTGGCAGGAGAAGCAAAAAGTGATCAAACCGAAGATATAAAGGGAATTACCCCAACCGAATCGATGAAGAATATGAAGTTTTTAATGGATCTTTTAGAGTTGAAGGAATATGGGCGACAGTTAGGGATTATGATGAATGCTTTAGATGTTCACGAATTTGTGAAAAATTTAATGAGAGCAAGCGGAAAGAGTGTAAAAGAGGTCATGGATATTTTAGTAGATATTCCGGCATTTAGGGAAAAGGCCTTAAAGTGTAGATTTCTAACAGCTAAGTATGATAAGAATCTATCTGTAGAAGAGTCGACCAATAACTATTTAGAAATAGAAGTAACTAAAAAAGGGTCTATAATTTCTTCTGATTATCAGTCGTTAGAAGAAGGTGAGGGCGTGCATCTTTCTAATTTTATGGCAGAGAAATTCAAAAAAGCAGTCAATACGATATTTCCTTATCGGGATGATATGGAGCAGTATGTAGGGAGATTTCTTGGGTTAGAAGGATTTGGCGAGGACAAACCGGAAGTTTATTCTAGGGAAGAGGATAAAATAAACAAGCAGGAATTAAGTGATTTAAGGGAATCAATAGATAAAGTAAAAGAATACTTGCTTAAGGGAGAAAATGTTAACATAGAAGAGATAATAAATTTAATAAACAACGGCATAGGAGCCAATGAGATGTATTTGCACCAGGATGCACAGATGGTGAACGAATTAGCCGAGGATTTAGGGATAGATTTTCACTGGGAGGTAGTGGACAATCCTGCGGATTATCCGCGTGTGGAGAAGAATTGTAAAGAAATAACCGAGAGAAATACGATAGCCATAGATATGAGTCGAAGTGGAGGAACAGAGGAACCGCAGAGTTTTATGGAGATGACTAAGGATGAAATTGTAAAGAGGATAGTATGGGCGAACAAGGGGCGTTTTTATGAAATAGGGGAAGAGATAAGAAAGAGCCATCCTAAATTAGCGGCGATACTGCATATAAATAATACTCCAGGCACCATAGGTGGGCGGCATATGAATTTAAAGACGGATATGGTGTTTACGCCGTTATTTACCGCATTTTTAATAATGGGATGTAAGAAGTATAAGGATAAGGGAGAGGCGGTAGAATGGGCAGAGGAGCAGTTAAGAGTGTATGTTGAAAATTTATATAAAGGTAATGAACAGCTCAGTCCGAAGCAGGAAGATTTTGGGAAGGCGGCAAATAATGCTGCCAGTCAGATAGCGATAGAGGATATAAGGAAAAGGGATGTAGAAGGCCGGGTGAAGTTGGGTATGATATTTGATCCCGGGTTAAAACATTTTGCTACGGAATTTTTCCAGAATGCGAATGAAGGAATAGCCAAGCCGGCACCTGGAAAAGAAAGAAACAATAATATGCATTCTTTCTGGGATGCAAGAGAAGATTATATGACGACATTTGAAGGTAAGCCGGAACTGTATCAGTTGAAATTTATTGTAAATATGAGTTCTGAATATGCGGAAGATATGTTAAGTAAGGCGAAAGAATTAAGTGATAAAGGCATACCTGTAAAAGTGGTAAAAATGGATCTCAGGAAGAAAAAGGGAGGGATGAGTAAAAAGCAAATAGAAGAATTATTTAGACACAATTTGGCGGTACAGGCGCAGGCGACGGCGTTACTACAGACAGTAGTAACAACATTTACGCATTTAACGGATCAGGATGCCAATTCCAATCCTGCGGTAAAGACAACGCGGGAAGTAACAGAAGTAATTAAGGATATTTTCGTAGCGTTAAAGAAAAAATTAGGTATGGGGGAGGAAGTAAAAGTAACCCTGGAGCAGATAAAGGAAAAGATGGAAGAGGCGAGAGAGGATGCATTAAAAGATGCACGGAAAGAAATAGAGGGGAAAGTTGCTTTAGCGGAAAAGAAAAGGGGAGAGGAATTACCGGAAGAGTTTAAAGAATTTATTGATAAAGGGTTAAATCAGATAACTGATGGATTGGAAATGGGTGATAATAAGGAAGAAATCGTTCGTTTATTTACGGGAACTATTTCCAGGGGTATTTTTTCTGCTGATATGGCAGAATCAGGCGGATTAAAATCTGCGTTAATGGAAGCGGCGTTAGAGAAAGATGAATTTTTAAATGAAAGATTAGGGAAATATACGAAAGATTTTCATATGCCGGAATTAAGCAAGCAGGTAGATGTTTATGAAAAGGAGGGGATAAGTATTTCAATTGCCTGTCCGGAAAGTGTAACAAAGGCAGAAGAGAAATCATATAGGGGTAAGAATAAGGAAGAAGCAGAGGAAGGTATAGCCAATTATCTTTATGATTTATATAGTAGTGAAAATCGCCATCAGACGATGAATACGATTGGAGTGGGGTATGTGGATGCGGATACGGGTAATGAAGAGATAGCATTGATTATGGAAGAAGTAAATAAACAGTTAGCTAAATTTGGGATAAATTCCTTACCGATGAATTTTCCGCGTATTGCCCATACCGGGATAGAGGCGGCGCAGGCGTTAGTAGAGATAATGGCGATAATAGCGTTATTACCGAGGGAGACTTTTGAAGAAGGGGAAGGGAAATTTGGTTCAAAGGAAATTAGGGATGGATTGACGGTAAATGATGTAAATTACATTTATATTTTAGCCAATGTAATGAGGATGGCCATAGGTGGTTCTCCGACGGTGATGGTTGATTATAAGAATAAGGAGCAGTTACCGGAGATAAGGGAGATAATGGTAAAAGCCTTAGGTGTTTTTGCAGAGAAAGTAAATGCTAAATACAGTGATGAAATAAAAACGACAGAAGAAATAATCGAGGAAAAAGTTTTTAAATTTGCAACTGAATTGAAGGGAGATTATGGCGATGTTATCGATAAAGTTATATTTGTAGATGATGTAAAAGATGCTCATTGGTTTGTTAAAGTGGATATTTATAGAAAAGAGATCACAATTAATAGAACCAGTACTCAGATGGAATTTTCTAAAATATTAAAATCACTAAATACGATAATATTTCATGGGTTAGCTAATATATTAACGCTTGGAACTAAGGGTTATAAGATTTCAGCAGGGACTAGTTTGAAAATAGAACAGATACAAAAACCGCTTGATAATGA
>JAGLYT010000063.1 GCA_023132075.1 bacterium | reverse complement strand
CTTTAGCCATACCCATTCTGGCCGGGTGAAAAACAATTTGTTTCCCTTTTAATTGAGGGTGTTTTTTCAAAACATTAGAGGAATTGATCTTGGGTTGGAATGTTTCGATATCTATTCCGTGATGAATTACGGTTGTATTTTTATCATTACAGCCAACACCAAATAATTCTTTTTCAATATAGTGACTTACTGCAATTATGTGAGACCAGTTTGTTTCCCGGGTGAGTTTTAAAAAGAGGATATCATCCCAGACATTATGTGCGGTAAGGATGAGAGGAATGCCCTTTTTTTTACATATTTTTTCTAAGGTTTTAATGTGAGTTTTACTAAAATAATGCATATTATGAGTATGAACAATATCCGGTTTAAGTTCGTCAAAAAAAGTGTTATAAAGTTGAATGATTTCTTCTTCCAGTCCATCCAGTCCTCTTTGATAAAGCCAGTTGAGGTCAAAAAGAGGGGAACGATAAATTTCCGCTCCCTGGTATTGATAGCGTACTTTTTCCTGTTCCACAGAACCGGTTAATAAACCTACTTTATGACCTCTTTTTACTAATTCGGGCATTAAAATTGATAGATGGGTTTCTACTCCTCCAATAATAGGAATAAATCCCCAATGAATCTGTGCAATGTTTAATTTTTTTTTGGACATAATTATTTTTCCTTTCTTAATAAAATCCTTTGGTATCTAATGGTACTTTTTGCTTCATTTCTCTAAGAAAAACGGTTCTTTTATTTGCCGGTAGTTTTTGGACGACCCCGTACACTTTTATCGGCAGAGTATCTTTTTTGTTTTTAGAAAAAAAGTTAAGACTAATTTTTTCTTTGTTTATGGTTATGGATATTTCATGTCCTTTCCATTGTAGCAAAAATTTAATTTTTTCCCACCGGGAGGGGAGTTTTGGTTGAAAAGAAAGAATTCCTTTTTCAACTTTTACCCCCGCAAAACCGTTGATTACCGCCTGCCATGTTCCTCCTAACGATGCGGCATGGATTCCATCAACAGTGTTACCGTAAATATTATTAAGGTCGGCATACACCGAATTAAGAAAATAACGATATGCTTTAATTTTTTCGCCTACCTCTACACCCATTAAAGAATGCATAGAAACACTAAGAGATGATTGATGGAGGGTTCTTTTTTCGTAAAAGAGATAATTTTTTTTCTTCAAATTAGCATCAAAGGCAGAGGATAATAAGTATAACAACATAACAACATCGGCTTGTTTAACGAATTGGGTTTTATTTATAGTATGAATCTTTTTGGGTAGAAGAGGCAAAAAGTGGTTATCCAATTCAGGTAGAGGAAGTTTTTTTAGTTTAAAATAATTTTCAAATTCTTCAATAATTCCGGTTTTCTCGGAAAAAGGAACAAACATATTCCGGGCTATATTTTCCCATTCTTCCAGCTCTTTTATTTTTAATTCGATTTGTTTAGTAATTGTTTTTACCGGGCCGGGGGATTCTTTTTTTAGGGTTAAATATATTTTTCGAGCAATCTCTAAATTCCATTTCGCCATTAAATT
Organism: bacterium; assembly: GCA_023132075.1. Lineage (GTDB taxonomy): Bacteria > CBDUZB01 > JAGLHV01 > JAGLHV01 > JAGLHV01 > JAGLHV01. The sequence continues at coordinate 6,681 of JAGLYT010000063.1, read as the reverse complement.
AGTAAACGCATTGTTGTTGACCTCTACGTGAAATTCGTCCGGACCGATAACATGTTTTATTTCGTATTTTTTAGTCCGTTTATTCTGTTCTACTCTGCTTGCCCAGAATCTGGCTGTCTCTAAAATAATTTCCAATCCGTATTTTAACATAAAAGAAACATCGTTGGTGGCGGTAAAATAATGAAAAATTCCATAGGCAACGTCAGCGGTTATATGATGCTCATATTTCATTGTATCTACTTTTTCAATTTTACCTTCCACATTTTTATACCACTGAGGGGTGACATCTTTTCCGGTATCAGCTGATTCCCATGGAAACATAGCTCCTTTGAAACCTTTTTGTTGGGCGTTTTTTCGAGCCTCGTTTAATCTGCGGTAACGGTAGAGCAATAAATTCTTGGCAATAATGGGGTGCGTATAAATAAAAAAAGGGAGGATGAATATTTCCGTATCCCAGAAAATGTGCCCACGATAACCTTCTCCGCTAAGTGCTTTTGCTTTGATGCTGGTGTCAATATCTTGCGTGCCGGCAGAAATAAGCAAATGATAAATATTAAATCTTAATGCCTTTTCCGTTTTAGAATCTCCCTCTATTTCTATATTGGCTTTTTTCCATTTTTTCCGCCAGACTTTGCAATGGTCATTAAAGAGTTGATTGAACCCTTTTTTAGTAATTTTTTGGATAGTTTTTATCGTTTTGGTTTTGATTCGGTTAGCTGGAATCTCCAGTGAAGTATAAAAAGTAAAGAACTTGGTAATAATTACTGTTTCATTTTTTTTTAGTTTTAAATCAAACGAGCGGGTAGAAACAACGGAAATTTTTTTGTTTTGTTCTATTTTTAATTGAGTTCCATAAGCGAGCAAAATATTCCGGTCTAATGTTTTAAAACATAAATAGTTAACATTATCGTGTTTAACAAATTCTATAATATCAACATGTTTTTTATTCCCTTCGGTGACTACTCCTTTATTGGTGATAGAAGAATTTACTGCACTTTCGACAGTAATATGAGCTGAATCATCTAAGGGAGTAATATAAACTTTCATTACGGCAATATGTGGATCGTGCATACTAAAAAACCGCATTGACTGGTAATTAAATTTCTTTTTCTTACTGTTTTGATAAATTGTTTTTCTAATTAAAAAACCCTTTTGCATATCCATAATCCGTTTATGCTTATGTACATCCATTGCCGTGACATCGAGTTTTTCGCCTTCGCTGATTACCCTGAAATCTATGGGATTGGGGGCATTGACTATTTCAGTTACTTGTGCACCTGCTTTATCATAAATATTGCTGAAGAAAGTACCGGGAAAACAATTACGGGGAATTTCTTCTAAAATTCCTCTACTGCCTATGTTCCCATTACCAAGGGTCAATTGCGTTTCAATTACGTTTTGTTGTTTGGGGTCCCAGCCTTCTGAGATGATTAACCAGGAAGGAGGAGATAAATATTGGGTAAAATAATTAGCCATTGTTTCCTTTAATAAAGGGGAATTTGTTTGAATTATAATTAAACAAACATTTTTAACTAATTCTTCTTTAGTATTATTACAAGTAAAGCATTTCAAGAATACAAAACTTTTTATTAAAAGTCAATTAAATTTCAATTGACTTTTAATAAAGGAAACGGATATAATAAAAAAATTAGGAGGGAATTAATAATGAGCGAATGTAAAGTCGAGAAAAACAAAAAAAATTGTAATTGTACCTATGAACCTTGTGCCAGGAAAGGTATCTGTTGTGAATGCTTGCAATACCATTTAAGACTTGATGAATTTCCTGCTTGTTTTTTCCCTTCTGAGGTAGAAAGAACCTATGACCGCTCAATTGAGAAATTTATTGAAATTTATCAAAATAAAAAAAAGTGGTAATAAGTTGCTGACGGGCTAAGGCTGATTTTTTATCGGAAAATAAAAATAAAATTTATCTTGACAGAACAGGCAAGCTTTGCTACAATTGTTAGGGTAGACTAACAATTGTAAAAACACAATAGTTAATAGGAAAAAATGGTGAATTCTTTAACTCCAAGTTTAGAAGATTATTTAGAGACAATTCTGATGATTTCGTTACAAGAAAAAGTTGTTCGGGTTAAAGATGTTGTCAAATTGTTAAATGTTAAGGCGGCATCGGTAATCGGAGCAATAAAAATTTTAAGTGAAAAAAGACTGGTTAATCACGAAAAATACGGATATATTGAACTTACCTCTAAAGGAGAAAGAGCAGCAAAAAAAATTTATGAAAAGCATCAGATATTATTCAAACTTTTTCATAAGGTGTTAGGGGTTAATATTCAAACAGCGATGAAGGATGCCTGTCAGATAGAACATTATATTAGTGAAGAAACAACAAAAAAAATTACTGAATTAGTAGAATATATTGAAACACTTTCGGATAAGAAAAAAGATTTATGGCTTTCTGATTTCGGTAATTTTATTAGAGAATCCGCTTTAAAGAAAAAAAATACACAAAATAATAAAGATGGGAGGAATAAAGTGTCATCTATTTTAACTTTGAATAACTTGAAAATCGGGCAAAAAGCCAAAATTATTAAAATAGATCCCGGATCGAAAATAAAAAAACAATTATTGAGTATGGGAGTTTTACCGGGGGTAGAAGTGACAGTTCGTAAAGTCGCTCCTCTAGGGGATCCAATAGACATAGTATTAAAGGGTTATCATTTGTCTTTAAGAAAAGAAGAAGCTGTTGGCATTGAAGTGGAGGTGTTAGAATAATAATGAAAGCGCTTAACAAAACTTTGACGGGGGAAAAGGTTGAAATTGTAGAAATAAGGGGAGGAAGAGGATTAGTTACCAAATTACTCAATATGGGTTTTTATCCGGGAGTAATAGTAGAAGTTATTTCCAATTGCGGCTATGGTCCTCTCATTATTGCCAAAGACGGAATGCGTCTTGGTTTGGGTTTTGGTATGGCGCAAAAAATTTTTGTAAAGTGAAAAAATAAATAAAATTAGCAGGAGAAAATTGATGAAGAAAAAAATTAAAGTTGCTTTAGCCGGAAATCCTAATTCCGGGAAAACAACAATTTTTAATAATTTAACCGGTTCCCGTCAACATGTAGGCAACTGGCCGGGAGTAACGGTAGAAAAAAAAGAGGGAACGTTTGCTTACGAAGGACTGAACATAAAAGTAGTTGATTTGCCGGGGATATATAGTTTGGCTTCCCATTCCCTGGATGAAAAAATTGCACGGGATTTTTTACTGGAAGAAAAGCCGGATGTAGTAGTAGCAATTATTGACTCTTCCAATCTGGAAAGGAATCTTTATTTAGCAGTTCAACTGCTTGAATTAGGGGTAAATTTGGTTTTGGATTTAAATATGATTGATATAATAGAAAATAAAGGAATGAGAATTGATATAGAAGAACTTTCCCGGGTAATGGATGTTCCCGTGATTAAAACGGCAGCCAATAAAGGAAAAGGGATAGATAATTTAAAATCAGCGGTTAAAGATATTTCTGTTCGGGAAGAAAAAAATACGTTTGAAATAGATTACGGTAATGACTTAGAAAACGAAATAAGAAATTTATCGCGGTTTTTAGGAGAGAAAAAAATATTGTCCCGGTACTCTCTACGCTGGCTGGTATTAAAACTCCTGGAGCAGGATGAAAATATCCTGGCGAAAATTAAGGGGTTACCGGAGGAAAAGGAAGTAGAAGAAAAGGTTTTTGAATCAATAGCTAAACTGGAAAAACATTTTGGCTATGATGTCGAAACAGCGATTGTAGAAAGAAGGTACGCTTTTTTAAGAGGGTTGGTAAAAGAATGTTGTCACAAAATAATGGGAATAAGGGAAAGGGAAGAAATTACCGATAGAATTGATCAAATAGTAACCAATAAATTTTTAGGGATACCCATTTTTTTGGGATTAATGTGGTTTACTTTTCAGTTGGTGTTTACTTTTGGGGCTCCATTAGCAGACCTAATCGATAGTTTTTTCGGATGGTTGGGAGGAATAGTTTCTTTGGGAATGAATGTTCTGGCGGCTCCTGCCTGGATTTCTTCTCTATTAGTAGATGGTATTATTGGGGGAGTGGGTTCGGTATTGATTTTTTTGCCCAATATTTTGCTTTTATTTTTAATGATTTCTATTTTAGAAGGTTCCGGATATATGGCACGGGCAGCATTTATTATGGATAGGGTGATGCATGCGATGGGATTACATGGCAAATCTTTTATTCCGATGATGTTGGGCTTTGGTTGTAATATCCCCGGAATTATGGCGGCAAGAACCCTTGAATCGGAAAAAGACAGAATCCTTACCATTTTGGTTAATCCTTTGATGTCGTGTTCGGCAAGATTGCCTATTTATACCCTCTTTGCCGGAGCATTTTTTGCCGAGCATCAGGGGCTGGTAGTTTTTTCTCTTTATTTTATGGGTATAGTTTTAGCTATTGTTGTAGCCAGGATTTTTAAGAGTATCTTTTTTAAAAAAGAGGTTGCTCCTTTAATCATGGAATTACCTCCTTATAGATTGCCACAAGTAAAAAGTGTTTTGATTCATATGTGGGAAAAAGGAAGCTTATTTTTGAAAAAAGCAGGGACGATTATTTTTGTGGGAGTGATGTTTGTCTGGTTGTTGGCTTCTCTTCCCCCGGGAGTAGAATATGCAGCCAAAGAAAGTTTAATTGGTAAATTGGGTTCCTTGCTTGCCCCATTATTTTCCTTAGCCGGGTTTGGTACCTGGCAGGCAGCAGTATCTCTGCTTTTTGGAATTGTAGCTAAAGAGATTGTAGTAGGAACATTGGGTACTTTATACGGGGTAGAAGAGGTTGGATTAAAGAGTGTAATTATGCAGCATTTTACTCCTCTTTCCGCCTATGCTTTTATGGCAATGTCCCTTATATATGTTCCCTGTATTGCTGCAATTGCCACAATCAAGAAAGAAACTAACTGGAAATGGACAGTATTAGCTGTGGGGTATAGTTTAATTCTTGGTTGGGTAGTGGCAGTCTTGATTTATCAAATAGGTATTTTATTTATTTAAAGACATAAAATAAAGAAAGGGGAATTTTTTTTAGATTAAAATATAGGAAAACCTAAAAATGATAGGAAAACCTAAAACATAAGAAAAAGTGAAAAAGGAGGTGAGGGATACAAATTTATTAGCAGTTCTTGTTTTTTATAATACAAAATCCGCACTGAAAAAAATTTAAATTTTAATAAAGGAGGAAACAAAAAAATGTTTAGTAAATGGAAATTAGTTATGGGAGCAAGTATTTTAGCTATCTGTTTGGGGGTAAATGCTTACTATTGTTTGGCTCAGGAAATTGAACAGACTGAGGAAATTGAGCAGGCTCAGGAAATCAAACAGGATGAAGAAGTTAAGCAGGTTGAGAAAGCGGAGCAGGAAGTTTTAAAATTAGAAGAGGTAGTGGTTACCGGAACTAAAACGGAAAGAAAGTTAAAAGATACTCCGGTGAGAACTGAGGTCCTAACATCACAAGATATTGAAGATAAGGGGGCAATTAATCTTTATCAAATTTTGGAAGGGGTTCCGGGTGTAAGAGTTGAACAACAATGCTCTTATTGTAGTTTTACCGTTGTTAGAATGCAGGGACTGGAAGCAGGACATGTTCAAGTGTTAATTGATGGACAACCGATTTTTTCGGGATTAGCAGGGGTTTATGGTTTAGATCAGATTCCTGCGTCTAATATCGAAAGAATAGAAATTGTAAAAGGAGCAGGTTCTGCGCTTTATGGTAGTTCAGCAATTTCGGGAGTTATAAACATTATCACCAAGAAGCCGACTTCCAAGCCGGAACTAACGCTTAAAACCCAATGGGGACAGCATAATTCTAATGTTTATTCTTTAAATGCTTCGATTGCAGGAGAAAATAAAGATATTATGCTTACTGCCCAGAAAAGTACTGCAGATGAGATATTTGTAGATGATGAAAATAAGGCGCAAATGGATGGGGGCGTTAGATTTACCGATAGAGTAAGGACAGATAATATTAGTATCGGAGCAAGGGTAAACTTTTATGACCTTACCGGGAATGATAAATTATCCTTTACCGGAAGGACGATAAACGAGTCAAGAAAAGGCGGTGAAGGAGAAGGTGTGTTTGAGAATCCCTTTGCAGAGGGTTCGGAACATATAGCGAGCAAAAGGCAGGAAGTAACTCTTGGCTGGCAGAAAGACTTTGATTCAGGAAATAGTCTGGGAATAAATTTTGCTTTTGCTGTGCATAACCGCAATGCCACTAATGATACCTTTGTGGGTGATTATTTGGCAACCCATAATGATGAATATCCCCCCAGCAATATACTGCATCCTTATATGGCTGATGAAAATCTTTATGTAATGGATATATGTTATGCTCATCCATTGGGAGAAAAAAACAAACTTCTTACCGGTGTCCAGTACAATTACAACAATCTGACAGAAGAAGGGATGTATGTCAATTTGGAGTCCAGTACTTCCTATAAATCAGAAAGTGAAAAGAGTGCTACGGAGGTTGGTTTTTATATTCAGGATGAATTTAAAGCAACAGATAAATTGGAATTGGTTTTTGGTGCCCGCTATGATACTCATAATTCCGAAGATACATTTGCCGGAAGTGCAAAGGTGGGTTTAGAAAATGTGAAGGTGGAATATGATGAAACATCGATTAATCCCCGTTGTGCCCTAAAATATGAGATTAATCCCGGTAATATT